>NZ_ALNM01000027.1:0-60321 GCF_000292955.1 Selenomonas sp. CM52 | reverse complement strand
GGGAGCTATCTCTAGCTCTTTCACTCAATGTCAAGCCCTGGTAAGGTTCTTCGCGTTGCGTCGAATTAAACCACATACTCCACCGCTTGTGCGGGCCCCCGTCAATTCCTTTGAGTTTCAGTCTTGCGACCGTACTCCCCAGGCGGAATGCTTATTGCGTTAACTCCGGCACAGGAGGGGTCGATACCTCCTACACCTAGCATTCATCGTTTACGGCCAGGACTACCGGGGTATCTAATCCCGTTCGCTCCCCTGGCTTTCGAGCCTCAGCGTCAGTTACAGTCCAGAAAGCCGCCTTCGCCACTGGTGTTCCTCCCAATATCTACGCATTTCACCGCTACACTGGGAATTCCGCTTTCCTCTCCTGCACTCAAGGCATACAGTTTCCATCCCCTCACGGGGTTGAGCCCCGCACTTTTAAGATGGACTTATATGTCCGCCTGCGCTCCCTTTACGCCCAATAATTCCGGACAACGCTCGCCACCTACGTATTACCGCGGCTGCTGGCACGTAGTTAGCCGTGGCTTCCTCGCTCGGTACCGTCACCCAAACTCAATGTTTTCAAGCTCGGTTTTCGTCCCGTGCAACAGAGCTTTACGATCCGAAGACCTTCTTCACTCACGCGGCGTTGCTCCATCAGGCTTTCGCCCATTGTGGAAGATTCCCCACTGCTGCCTCCCGTAGGAGTCTGGGCCGTGTCTCAGTCCCAATGTGGCCGTTCATCCTCTCAGACCGGCTACTGATCGTCGCTTTGGTGGGCCGTTACCCCGCCAACTGGCTAATCAGACGCAGGCCCATCGACAGGTGATAGCATATTCAGAGGCCATCTTTCATCACCAGAGGATGCCCTCCGGTGACTTCATTCGGTATTAGCATTCCTTTCGGAATGTTGTCCCCATCCTGTCGGCAGGTTGCCTACGTGTTACTCACCCGTTTGCCACTCTCACCTTTACCGAAATAAAGGTTCCCGTTCGACTTGCATGTGTTAAGCACGCCGCCAGCGTTCGTCCTGAGCCAGGATCAAACTCTCCGAAAAAACTTGGTCTTTTTGCGCCATATTGCGTCACGGCTTCGCAACGTGTCCTCAGCGTACGCGAGTACGCTTCCGGGACGTTGCTTCGCCGTTCCTTGTCTGGCACAAAAATCCCTGCGTTTTTTCTCTGCATCCAACATGATTATGTTGGACGCGGAGAAACTTGCATTCAGTTTGCAGAGAGCCGTTGATTGGCTCTTTTTATCTTTGGATACGATTCTTTCGAACCGCATAAAGAAATTGTCGATTGCTTTTGTAGTTCACAATCGATGTTTCATCAAGATTTCTCTTGATGGACATCTGGCTTGAATCATATAGATGATTCATTTCTGCATTGTTTAGTTTTCAAGGAACACCACCGAATTACTTCGGTTCATTGCCGTTCCGAAGAATCGGCTTTGTCATTGTATCGCATGGAGTTCATCTTGTCAAGCGCTTTTTTCACTGCCCGTTCGCCAGAACGATCTTGCTAAGCGAAACTTTTGCACTCGCTTTGATTCCTCACTTGCCGCCTTACGGCGACTTGTACAATGATACAGGATTCCTTCCTGCTTGTCAACACCTTTTCGACTTTCTTTTAGAAAATCTTTTGTGCTGAAAATGGTGTCCTGGGAGGGACTCGAACCCCCGACCCTTTGATTCGTAGTCAAATACTCTGATCCAACTGAGCTACCAGGACATGTTATCTCCCCTGCATGAAGCATGGTGGGCCCACCAGGACTCGAACCTGGGACCGACCGGTTATGAGCCGGATGCTCTAACCAACTGAGCTATAGGCCCGGAGAAGCCATCCCTCAATTTGGGGAAAGAAATTCTCGCAACCTGCAAAAGCGTTGCGAGATCTCAAAAGCAAATGGAGCGGAAAACGAGGCTCGAACTCGCGACCCCCACCTTGGCAAGGTGGTGCTCTACCACTGAGCTACTTCCGCTTGATTTGCCCGCCGCACACGCACGCGCTGACTGACAGACTATATTCTAGCGGCTCTCGCCTCGTTTGTCAATACCCTTTCTGATGCTTTTCGCAACTCTCCCGCTCATTTCGCATCGAAAAGCGGCAGCGCCTCCAAGAAGATCAAATCCTTCCTCTCTGCCGCTTTGCCCTCCGCCAACACGCACGCTTCGCCGACGATCTTGCCGCCCGCCTTGCCTGCAAGCTCCGTCAGCGCCTTCATCGAGCCGCCCGTCGACACCACATCGTCGAGAAGCAGCACATTCTTCCCTGCAATGCGCGCCTTGTCCACACCGTCGAGGCAGAGCTTTTGCACGCCCTTCGTCGTAATGGAGCGATCCTCGACCCAAATGGCATCCTCCATGTACGCCTTGACCGACTTGCGCGCGACGACGTAGCGCTTCATGCCGAGACAGCGTGCGAGCTCCGCCGCGAGCGGTATCCCCTTCGTCTCTGCCGTCAGGAGAACTTCCGTCTCCTTCGGTACCTTCTCAGCCAAAGCCTTTGCACAGGCATCCGTAAGCTCGACGTCGCCGAGCATGATGAAGCCCGCGATCGCCAGCTCATCCGTCACGTTCAAGATCGGCAATTCCCTGCGGACGCCCGCCACTTCCAAAGTATGAAATCTCTGTGCCATCGTTCAAAAGCCCTCCGTCCTTCTCGTATCCCAGCGCAGGGAGCGCACATATCCCGCACTCTTCTGCATGCCTTCATTATAATGGAATTTTCTCGCAAGCGCAATTCCTTTCATTGCCCAAGCGATTCCCTCTATGATATAATAAGACCTGCTAAGACATAAACAATACAAAAGGAGCGTGGAATAATGCAGTTGAAAATTCCTTACAGCAAGGGCAAGATGACGATCGAGGTGCCGGACAAAAATTTCCTCGGCGTACTCGAATCGCACCCCGAGGGCAAGGAACAGCCGGGCACACAGGCGGAAATCGTCGAGCGCGCACTCGATAACGCGATCAGCAGTCCGAAGCTCGAAGAACTCGTCAAGGGAAAGAAGCGCATGGTCATCATCACGAGCGACCACACGCGTCCCGTGCCGAGCCGCGTGACGATGCCGATCCTCCTGCGCCGCATTCGCGAGGCGAATCCCGAGATCGACATCTCAATCCTCATCGCGACGGGCTTCCACCGCGCGACGACGCATGAAGAACTCGTCGACCGCTTCGGCGAGGACATCGTCAAGAACGAAAAGATCATCATCCACGATTCGCAGGACGACGCGGCGATGGCGGATCTCGGCCTCCTGCCGTCCGGCGGCAAGCTGCTCATCAACCGCGCGGCCATCGACACCGATCTGCTCATCGCCGAAGGTTTCATCGAGTCGCACTTCTTCGCAGGTTTCTCGGGCGGCCGCAAGGCGATCCTGCCCGGCATCGCTTCCGCCAAGACGGTCATGGCGAATCACTGCAGCAAATTTATCAAGAGTGACAAGGCGCGCACGGGCATCCTCGACGGCAACCCCATCCATCGCGACATGCTCCACGCGGCGAAGGAAGCGAAGCTCGCCTTCATTCTGAACGTCGTCATCAATGCGGAAAAGGAAGTCATCGCCGCCTTTGCCGGCGACAGCCAGGAAGCGCACGTCACGGGCTGCGACTACGTGCGCACACTCGCCGAAATCAAGCGCAACCCGTCTGACATCGTCGTATCGACGAACGGCGGCTACCCGCTCGACCAGAACATCTATCAGGCAGTCAAGGGCATGACGGCGGCCGAGGCGAACTGCAACGAGGGCGGTGTCATCATCATGGTCGCAGCCTGCAACGACGGTCACGGCGGCGAATCCTTCTATAAGACCTTGAAGGCCGCAAAGACGCCGCGCGAACTGCTCGATCAAATCGAAGCAACGCCGCAGGAAAATACGCTGCCCGACCAGTGGGAGATGCAGATCCTCGCGCGCATCCTCGACCGCTTCACCGTCATCATGGTCACGGATCTCTGCGATCCGCAGATGATTCGCGACATGCACATGGAGCACGCGCTGACCTTCGACGAGGCCTTGAAGCGCGCCTTCGAGATCAAAGGCAAGGACGCAAAAGTCACCGTCATCCCCGACGGCGTTTCCGTCATCGTGCGCTGAAAAGACACTTGGCAACAAAAAAGGCTGCTTGCGCAGCCTTTTTTGTTGCCTATTTTTCATTCAAGCGAAAAGATCGTTGAACGCCTCCGTCATCGTCGGGTGCGTGTAAACAGCATCCGCCAGCGTACCCGCCGTGATGCCCGCATCCATGGCGAGCTTTATGATATTGATCATTTCCTGCGACTCCGGGCAAAAGAGATGCGCCCCTAAGATCTTGTCCGTCTTTGCATCGATGACCGCCTTCAACAACCCCGCGGGCTTTCGCAGCACCTGCGCCTTCGGGATAGCGGCAACAGCAAGCTTGCGCACGGCGACCTCGAAGCCTGCGGCTCGCGCTTCCTCCTCCGTCATGCCCACGCGAGAAAGCGGCGGGTCAAGAAACACCGAATAAGGCACGGCGCCGCGGTTCTTCGTCGTGCGTTCGCCCTTGTCGAACAGCGTATCCTTGACGATGCGGAAATCATCGAGCGAGATGTACGTGAACTGCAAACTGCCCGCGACGTCGCCCATCGCCCATATATGCTCTGCCGTCGTCCGCAGTTTCTCATCGACCGCGACCGCACCGCGCTCCGAAAGCTTTACGCCTGCCTTTTCCAACTGCAAAGCGGCAAGCTCAGGCCGTCTGCCCGTCGCAACGAGAACGGCGTCCGCGGCGAGCCGACGCTCACTTCCAGCCGCCTCGACCGTGAGCACAGCACCGCCGTCCTCATCCTTGACACCGAGCACCTTCGCGCTCTTCATGATCGATATGCCGCGCTCTTCAAGCACTTTCTCCACGCAAGCAGCGATTTCCTTGTCCTCACGCGGAATGAATTCCGCCGTATCCTGCACGACCGTGACGTCAGAACCGAAATTTGCATAGTAGGATGCAAACTCCAAACCGATGTAGCCGCCGCCAATGATGACAAGCTTTTCAGGCAGCTTGTCAAGCTCCATCATTCCCTCGCTCGTATAGACATGCGCACTCTCCTTAAGCCCCGGAATCGGCGGCACGAAGGGCGCCGCGCCCGTATTGATGAAGATGCGCCCGGCGCGCACGATTCTTTCTCCCGTCTCCGTCACAATGCGCACCGTATGCGCATCGAGGAAGGAAGCCTCTCCGTCGATGACCTCCGCTCCCGCCGCCGTGACCTTCTCGTAATTCTTCTGGCGGAGCATCGCCGTCAGACGCCGCTTTTCAGCGATTGCCGCCCGATAGCGCGCCGCCCTCGCCGCAAAGTCGCCGCCCGCCGCAGCAGAAAGCCGCGCACTGTACTCAAGTGACTTCGACGGGATGCAGGCGACATTGATGCAAGTGCCGCCGTAGCGTTCCTTCGAACGTTCGACAAGCGCGACAGACTCGCCGCGCTTTGCCAGAAGCCCTGCCAAAGTCTTGCCCGCCTTGCCGAAGCCAAGAATCAAATTCTGATATTCTCTCATTTCCTGCATAAAAAATCCTCCTTATTCATATATAAAAAATACGCATAAATGCGTAGCAAAACAGTACCATGCGCCTCATGACAAGAGAAAGAGAGCCGCGCTCTTCACCTCTCCCACACCCTCGTCTCGACCGCCCCCATACCGAGTGCCGTCTTGATGCCAATACCGACGAAAGGCGCGAAGGAAAACAACATTCCCAGAATCCGCCGCATGCCGTCCGTGCCAAAAAACCGCACGCGCATCGTGCCGCAAAAGCCACGAATCGTATGATCTTCGATAGAAAAAGGAACGGAACGAAGCGCGTATTTAGAAAGCTGACAGGCCAGCGCCATCCGCTCCGTCAAATCCTCATCATAGAGATAAATTTCCTTGGCGAAGCGATTCCATCGCATCAAAAGGCTCTGGCAAATCAAGAAGAAATCCGGCAGCATCACATAGCGCCCCTCGCGCTTGAACGAAGTCGGCGTGCAAAAAGAAAGCTCCGCCCCCTTGGGCGCCGCCTCCTGCAAGAAGAACGTATCGGCAATCTCCTCAAAAGAGCTTTCCGCCAACAACCTCCGCTCTCCCAGACGAACCTCATACTCCTTCTGCCGCAGGAATATGCCATCTCCTTGTCGCAAGGCCTCCCCGATCGCCTCGCCGGCCTCTTCCTCCACGACGCCGATGCGCCAACGGGCGAAGCCGCCCTTCTTGTCCCACGAAACGCTCTGACTGTACGGGCGCATATCCTGTTCGTGCAGCCTCTCTACCAACTCCTTCGGCAGCCGCTCCATCAAAGCGCCGTGCAGCAACGAGCCGAAAGAGCTGACCGCACGCTCTTCCTCGGGCAGAAAGAGTACCGATTCGAAAAGACGTATCATCGATTGACCTCCTGCGAACGGCAAAGTCCCAGAATCCATGCCACTCCATGTGTCGTAATTCTTTCGCACAAATCCTCCACAGCCTCATCTCCCCTCTTTGTCGAAATCATAGGAACTATATTGGAAATATTCTGTTTCCAAAGAAAATTTCCTGCCCACCTCGTCCTGGAATCCTAGATTTTCCTGCAAATTCTAAAAAATAATGACATCCTCGATATGACGATCGCCCACACCCCATGAACGAACTGACGTATGATCGGCCAACAAATAGATGCGCAAAGAATCCGTCTCCAAATCAATCAAGCGGCTCGTTTCCTCGACGAGCCGCTCGTACTTTTTCTTGCTCAAAAATGCCTCAAAAGCAGACTTCTGCACACGAATCCCATAGCGCTCGACACACGTGACCATGCGGTTGCGGCGCTTGTTGTCCACGATGTCGTAGATTACAAGCACGATGTAACGGCGCTCGTCAGCAGCGACAAACTCCATCTCCTCGCATTCCAGACTCCTCAGGCACGAGTCGCCCCAAAGCGCGAAAATACACCTTCGCTGCAATCGCCTTGCGTCCCAGCGCGAGATAAAAGGACGAACCCTTGAGCAAGATCTGCTGCTCCTGCCGAAAGACATGCACATGGCGCGTCGATTCAAGACGACCGAAGAACGCCCCCGTGCGCGACAGCCATGTGACAGGGATGCCCAAGCGAAGAAGCTCCACCATTGCCTGTGAGGAAACCTGCACGCGATCGATCAGAGTCAGCCCCTCCAAGACCTCCTCGGGAATCTCCATGATGCACTCACGGTTGCGACCGATAACGAAATTCCCCCCGCGCTTCTGAACATAAGCTCCCTCTTCCGTGATATAGACAAAACTCATGCTCACACCTCCAAGAACTACCGTCCCCTTTCGGGGTTCATGTTCTGAAATTATATTATATAGTTTTTACCCCATATATGACTGGTCGGCGGAAGACGAGTTTCCGTCCCCTTTCGGGGTTCGTGTTCTGAAATGCTCGTGCTGCTCTTCATGTTCATGGCCGATCGCGTATCGTTTCCGTCCCCTTTCGGGGTTCGTGTTCTGAAATTGCGTATGAGATGGCGTTTCAGCGCATGGTCGACAAGTTTCCGTCCCCTTTCGGGGTTCGTGTTCTGAAATCCTCATCTTGCAATCCCTGATTTTACGCGGCTTCAAGATGCTGTTTGCGGCGCGGACTGTTTTTTTGTCTCTTTTCTGCGCCATTTCTTTGAAAAAATACGCTTCAAGCCTTGTCATTGTTGATGCGGCGCGGATTTCTCTTATAGTATAACATAAAGGAAGCAGAAGGACAATGATTTCTACTTCCTTTTCCCAGTATCAATATCGTTGCAAGAGTTGGGCGTTTTCCAAATCGTTGTTCAGCAGGCAGTAGTCAATCGCCGTATGCCCCGACTTGTCTTTCCGATAAGGATCCGCTCCTGCATCGAGAAGAATCTGTAGAAGCTCGTGCCTTGCCTCGGAAGATGTATAGGTGTGAGATACATACATCAACGGCGTCGTGCCATCGTTTGAACGATAGTTGACATCTATCCCTTGTTCGACAAGGTAGCGGCAGATTGCAATACCATCTCTCCCCAATGGCATGGACAAGAGCGCATTGCGCCGATCCATAGCATAGACGTCCTGAATGGAATTGATAGGCGCACCCCAGTTGTGCAGATATTCCATCAACGGAAGATTGCCGTTTGCTGCTGCTTGCACGAAATAAGAGTGAACGCGATATTCGCGCGTACTGGTGACATACCCGCGCACATCCGCGCCGCGTTCAAGAAGCATCTGCATGATTTCGCGCTTGTCGTTGTAGATTGCGCAGGACAAAGGCGTAGCGGTCTTGAAATTGTAGTAGGCGTTGATGTCAAGACCCTTGTCGAGCATACGCCCTACGGTATCGGCATCGCCTTTTTCAATCGCCACGAAGAGCATCCTCTCATCCGTCGTCGGCTCTCGCTCGATGATGCGATTGTTGATCTCCCCATGCCGAGTCTTCTCCTCCGGCTTTTTCTCTTGTCCTTCCTGCTTGCCGCCCTTGAGGATTGAGCCGAGGACATCGCCGATAATCTTGCCCCATTCGCTCGCTTCCGCTTTTGCTGGGTGGATGACAGCAGGGACACCTGTGAACAGGAAGGCCGCAGCCACGGTTGTGGCGACAAATTTCTTCACAGCATTCGCTCCTTCATTTCGTGGCGGCTTGGTCGCCGCGCATCACTGGTTCTATTCCAATTCCAAAGATGCCAAAAAGGCGCCGCTTTCGGTCGGAGCGTCACACCCGACATCTCTTTTGCCCATTGCCGAAGCATGCGGCGCGTGAGGACGCTTTTTTCACCTCAAAAGCAAGATGCCTTTTCTTGCTCAAGTATAGCAAGATTATTCTCACCTGTAAAGAGCACCACCACAGAGCCTCGTCCTCTTAGCAAAGCAAAACTGCCGCACGCGAATGCGTGCGGCAGTTCCATTCGTACAAGCTCAACCTACGATGACCAGGAAGCCCCCCCGCCAATAGAGGGCGGAGGTTCAACCTCGTTCCATTCGTACAGCTTAGCCGACGATGACCAGCGGATCGCCAGCCTTGACGCTCTGACCGGCGGCGACGTTGATCGCCTTGACCGTGCCGGCCTGCGTTGCAGCGATTTCGTTCTGCATCTTCATGGCTTCGAGAATCAAGAGGACATCGCCCGAGTTGACCTTCTGGCCCTCAGAAACGAGGACGTTGACGATCTTGCCCGGCATCGGGGCGTTGACGGAAGCTTCGCCGGCGCCAGCGGAAACAGCTGCCTTGGCAGGAGCGGCAGGAGCAGCCGGAGCAGCGGCCTTCGGAGCGGCGGGAGCGGCAGCCTTAGGAGCCGGAGCCGCGCCTGCGACCTTCTCTTCCTCGACCTCGACTTCGTAGCTCGTGCCATTGACCTTGATGTTGAACTTTTTCATTGTAAATTCCTCCAAGTCTTCAATTTGTTTTCGCTTACGTCTTTCTTAATGGATGCTCTGGCGACCCGCCATTGCCCATGCGTCGTTGCGCTTGATCTTGACGGCAACGACTTTATTGCCAACCATCATCTGGACGGCTGCAGCGATGACCGCAGCGACCTCAGGTTTGACGTCTTTTGCGTTTTGCATAAGTGAACCTCCCGATTACAACGGAATATTGCCGTGCTTCTTCGCCGGCCCGACTTCGCGCTTCGAGGCGAGAGCGTTCAATGCCGTGATGACATAGGGGCGCGTCTCCTTCGGCTCGATGACCATGTCGGCGTAGCCGCGCTCCGCCGCCTTGTACGGCGTAGCGAATTCCTCGACGTACTCCGCCGTCTTCTGATCCTTGTCGGGATCCTTGCGGAAGATGATGTTCGCAGCGCCCGCAGGGCCCATGACGGCGATTTCAGCCGAAGGCCATGCCATGACCTGGTCTGCGCCGAGTTCACGGCAGCACATGGCGATGTATGAACCGCCGTACGCCTTGCGCGTGATGACCGTGACCTTGGGCACCGTCGCCTCGCTGTAGGCGTAGAGCATCTTCGCACCGTGGCGGATGATGCCCGTGTGCTCCTGGCCGACGCCCGGCAGGAAGCCCGGAACATCGACGAGGTTGACGAGCGGGATGTTGAACGCATCGCAGAAGCGGATGAAGCGTGCCGCCTTGTCGGAAGCGTTGACGTCGAGGCAGCCTGCCATGACGTTCGGCTGGTTCGCGATGATGCCGACGGAGCGACCGTCGAAGCGTGCGAAACAGGTGATGATGTTCGTCGCGAAATACTGATGCACTTCGTAGAACTCGCCGTTGTCAACGATGCTGCGGATGACGTCCTTCATGTTGTACGGCGCGTTCGGGTTGTCGGGAATGACCGAGTTCAGGGACTCGTCCATGCGGGACGGGTCGTCGCCCGTCTCGACGATCGGTGCGTCGTCCATGTTGTTGCTCGGCAGGAAGGAGAGCAGGTAGCGGATCTGCTGGATGCAGTCATCCTCGTCCTCCGCCGCGAAATGCGCAACGCCCGAGACCGAGTTGTGCGTCATGGCGCCGCCCAAGGCTTCCGCCGTGACTTCTTCCGCCGTGACGGACTTGATGACGGCAGGACCCGTGATGAACATCTGGCTCGTGTTCTTGACCATGTAGATGAAATCCGTGATGGCCGGGCTGTAGACAGCGCCGCCCGCGCACGGTCCCATGATGACGGAGATCTGCGGTACGACGCCCGAAGCCGCCGTGTTGCGGTAGAAGATGCCCGCATAGCCCGAAAGCGCGTCAACGGCTTCCTGGATGCGTGCGCCGCCCGAGTCGTTGATGCCGATGCACGGAGCACCCATCTTCATCGAGAGATCCATGACCTTCCAGATCTTGTGCGCGTGCTTCTCGCCCAAGGAGCCGCCCTCGACCGTAAAGTCCTGCGCGAAAGCGTAAACAAGGCGGCCGTCGACCGTGCCGTAGCCCGTAACGACGCCCTCGCCCGGCAGTTCCTTCTTGTCCTGTCCGAAGTTCGTGCAGCGATGCTTCATGAACATGTCAAGCTCGACGAAGGTGTTCTCGTCAAAGAGCTTCTCGATGCGCTCGCGAGCCGTCATCTTGCCCTTTTCATGCTGCTTGTCGATGCGCTTCTGTCCGCCGCCCAGTTGGATATGTTCCTTCTTGGCGTGCATGAGGGCGATTTTTTCCTGAACTGTAGCCATACTCTTCCTCCTCTATGTCGAATCTTTCTCGTATATAGTACCTTATGAAAGTCCAGGCGGTCAAGCCCGACTCTTTCATTCCCGCTCATCCCAAGCGCACAGGCGCAGGCTATGCGGCAAGGGTTCAGCGGTCTTCGTGCTCACAGATTTCGAGGAGGACGCCGTGCGTGGCTTTCGGATGAATGAAGGCGATCTTCGCGCCGCCCGCACCGTAGCGCGGCTTCTCGTCGATCATCTTCACGCCCTTCGCCATGAGGTCGGCGATCGCGTTCTCGATGTTGTCTACGCGAAGAGCGATGTGCTGGATGCCGCCTCTGCCGCCGTTCTTCTCGATAAACTTCGCAATCGGGCTCGTCGGCTCCGTCGCCGCGAGAAGCTCGATCTCCGAGCCGTTCGGCGTCGGGTTGAAGCTCGTCTCGACCTTCTGCTCGGCAACAACTTCCTTGCCCGTGCACGGGATGCCCAGCTGCTCCGTCCAGAACTTGCCAACCTCGTCGAGATCGTTGACAGCAATACCGATGTGGTCTACACCCATAACTTTGAACATGTGGATTACCTCCTAATATAGAAAGATCTGCCGTCACTTGAGCATATTTTTCATGATGTCTTGCGTGACGGTGTAGGGATCTGTCCTGCCTTCCTTGATGTCGGCGACGAACGCGTCAAGCTTGCCCGAATCGACAACCTTGCTCTTGACGTACGAGCCGATATTGCTTTCGAGGATATCGATCATCTCGTCCTTCGTGCGCTTCGTGCGCCGCTCGGCGAGAATTCCCTTCTCCTCGATATAGGCGCGGTGCTTGTCGACGGATGCGACAAGTTCCTTGACGCCGATCTGTTGGTTTGCTATGACCTTGTCGATGGGCGGACGCCAATCTTTCATCACGCCGTCCAAATCGAGCATCATGTTGATCTCGCGCACGAGCTTGTCCGCGCCGTCGAGATCTGCCTTATTGATGGCGAACACGTCGCCGATCTCCAAGACGCCCGCCTTGATGGCCTGGATGTCATCGCCCATGCCGGGAATCAATACGACCATCGTCGTATCGGCTGCCCGAACGATGTCGACCTCGGATTGCCCGACGCCGACGGTCTCGACAAAGATAACGTCCTTGCCAAAAGCGTCCATCGCCTTGACGGCGTCCGCCGTCTTGTGCGAAAGGCCGCCCAAGCTGCCGCGTGTCCCCATGCTGCGGATGAATACGCCTTCGTCCATCGCCAGACTCGCCATGCGGATGCGGTCGCCCAGGATGGCGCCGCCCGAAAACGGGCTGGTCGGGTCGATGGCGATGACGCCGACGGTCTTGCCCTGCTTGCGGTATTCGTTCGCGAGCTTGTCCGTCAGCGTGCTCTTGCCGGCGCCCGGAGGCCCCGTGATGCCGAGCACATAGGCGTGACCCGTATGCGGGTAGAGCGCCTTCATGATGTCGATGGCATTTTCCGCCTCGTTCTCGATCGCCGTGATGGCTCTCGAAAGCGCGAGGCGATTTCCTTGCAGGAGTTCCTTGGCTATGTCCATGGAATGCACCACCTATGCCATTGTTCCGGAAAATCTCGAAAAACACAGAATTGCCCGTTGTTTCCCGAAATTTCGCGCATGATACGGATAAAAGCAAGGCTGGCGGCAGACGAGCTGCTGCCAGCCCCATATCGAACTCTTACTTCTTCACATGCTCGTTGATGAAATCGACGATGTCGCCCGTCGGCGTGCCCGGCGTGAAGACGGCGGCAATGCCCGCTTCTTTGAGTGCGGGGATGTCCGTCTCAGGAATGACGCCGCCGCCAATGATCAGCGTGTCCTTCATTCCCTTGCTGCGCACAAGCTCGACAACCTTGGGGAAGAGATGCGGATGAGCGCCCGAGAGGATGCTCATCGCGATGACATCGACGTCTTCCTGCAGAGCTGCTTCCGTAATCTGCTCCGGAGTCTGGCGAAGACCTGTGTAAATGACCTCGAATCCTGCATCACGAAGAGCACGCGCGACGACTTTCGCGCCGCGATCATGGCCGTCCAAGCCCGGTTTTGCTACCAATACCCTGATTTTTGCCATTTGAAATTACCTCCAAGTTCAAGTAGAGAAAGGAATGCAGGGTGCGGCCGCCCGAAAAACGGACGGCTTCCCCAAAAGCCCTGCGGATTACAGGGACGTATGAGCCTCGTATTCGCCGAAGACGCTGCGCATGACGCCGCAGATTTCACCGAGCGTCGCATACGTCTTGACAGCCGTGAGGATGTGCGGCATGAGGTTTTCCTTCTCATCCTCGCACGCCTTCTTGAGGGCTTCGAGCGCGGACTTCACAGCTGCGTTGTCGCGCTTCGCCTTGACCTCGGCGAGCTTCTTCTTCTGCTTCTCGCCGACGGAGGCGTCGACCTTCAGGAGGTCCTTCGGCGGCTCCTCGTTTTCCTTCTGATACTTGTTGACGCCGACGATGATGCGAGCGCCGGACTCGACATCCATCTGCCAGGCGTAAGCACTGTCCTGGATTTCCTTCTGGATGTAGCCCTTCTCGATGGCAGCGACAGCGCCGCCCATCTCGTCGATCTTCTTGATGTACTCCATCGCTTCCTTCTCGATCCGGTTCGTCATGGCCTCTACATAGTAGGAGCCTGCCAGCGGATCGATGACGTCAGCGAGGCCGCTCTCATGCGCAACGATGTGCTGCGTGTGCAGAGCGATGGAGACGGACTCTTCCGTCGGAAGCGCGAGCGCTTCGTCGCGGGAGTTCGTATGGAGGGACTGCGTGCCGCCCATGACGGCTGCCGCCGTCTGCAGCGCGACGCGGACGATGTTGTTGTCCGGCTGCTGCGCCGTGAGCATGGAGCCTGCAGTCTGGGTATGGAAGCGGAGTTTCATGGACTTGTCCTTCTTCGCGCCGAAGCGGTCGCGCATGATCTTCGCCCAGATGCGACGGGATGCACGATACTTCGCGACTTCTTCGAGCACGTTGTTGTGCGCGTTCCAGAAGAAGGAGAGACGGCCCGCGAAATCGTCGACGTTGAGTCCCGCCTCGATGGCGGCATTGACGTAGGCGATGCCGTCGGAAATCGTGAACGCGATTTCCTGAGCAGCCGTGGAACCGGCTTCGCGGATATGGTAGCCCGAGATGGAAATCGTGTTCCACTTCGGTACGTTCTTCGAGCAGTAAGCGAAGATGTTGGTGATGAGGCGCATGGACGGACGCGGCGGGAAGATGTAGGTGCCGCGAGCCGCATACTCCTTGAGGATATCGTTCTGAATCGTGCCCGTGAGTTTGTCTGCGGGCACACCCTGCTTCTCAGCAACAGCGATGTACATCGCAAGAAGCACGGAAGCCGGGGCGTTGATCGTCATGGACGTCGAGACCTTGCCGAGATCAATCTGGTCGAAGAGGGTCTCCATGTCAGCGAGCGAATCGATCGCCACGCCGACCTTGCCGACCTCGCCTTCGGAAATCGAATCGTCGGAGTCGTAGCCGATCTGCGTCGGCAGATCGAAGGCGCACGAGAGGCCCGACGCGCCTGTCGCGATCAACATGCGGTAGCGCTTGTTGGACTCTTCGGCCGTGGAGAAGCCGGCGTACATACGCATCGTCCAGAAGCGGCCGCGATACATCGTAGGCTGCACGCCACGCGTGTAGGGGAACTGGCCCGGAACGCCGAGATCCTCGACGTAGTTCTCGCCCTCGACGTCGAGCGGCGTGTAGAGACCCTGCTCGGGAACGTGCGGGCGAAGCGGGAATTTCGCGGTGGTCTTTTTCAGGTCAGCCTCGTACTTTTCCAACTCGGCCTGGATTTTCTCATTGCTCATATTGTTTTCCTCCTGTCAGGGAATGCAAAAAGGGGCGCATCCGCTCGTCTCCTGCGTGTCTTTGCCGCGGAAGTCCGAGCGGTCTATAGCCGCTTCCTTTTCCCCATTGATTTCCGATCCGTTCAAAAAATGTTTTCTGCGCCTTATTTCATGGATTTCGTTTCGATGAACTTCTCATGGAAGGAAAGCGCTTCCTTGATGATGTGCGGCGTATGTGCATGCTTGGTGGCCTCTACGGCTCTGTTGTAGTAGTCAAGCAGCACCGGCTTGTAGTCGGGATGCACGCAGTTGTTGATGATCTCCAAGGCGCGTGCCCTCGGTGCAAGGCCGCGCAGATCCGCGATGCCCTGCTCCGTGATGATGACGTCAACGTCGTGCTCCGTGTGATCGATATGCGAGCACATCGGAACGACGGACGAGATCGCGCCGTTCTTCGCAATGGAAGGCGTGTAGAAGATCGTCAGGAAGGCGTTTCTCGCGAAGTCGCCCGAGCCGCCGATGCCGTTCATCATCTTCGTGCCTGTAACGTGTGTGGAGTTCACGTTGCCGTAGATGTCGACTTCAAGAGCCGTGTTCATGGCGATGACGCCGAGGCGATGGACAACTTCCGGGCTGTTGGAGATTTCCTGCGGACGCAGCAGCAGGTACTTCTTGTACTTCGCGACGTCCTTGTAGAAGCGCTCCATGCCCGCCGGCGAGGGTGAAAATGCCGTGCCCGAGGCGAAGTTCAGCTTGTTTGCGTCGATGAGGTCGAGCATGCCGTCCTGGATGACCTCGGTGTAGACCGTGAGGTCTTCGAGGTCGGAGTCAACGAAGCCCGCCATGACGGCGTTCGCGACGTTGCCGACGCCCGACTGCAGCGGCAAGAGGTTCTTCGGCATGCGGCCCGCCTTGATCTCCGCGTTGAGGAATTCGAGCGTGAACTGCGACATCTTCTTCGAGTTCTCGTCGATCGGCGCGAGGTCACGCGTGTGATCCTTGATGTCGCACGGCACGATGTACTTGATCTTGTCCGGCGTGCACGGGATGAACGGCGTGCCAACGCGGTCATCTGCCTTCACGATGGGAATCGGCAGACGATTCGGCGGGTCGAGCGGCACGTAGACGTCATGCATGCCCTCAAGCTCCAGCGGCTGCGTCGTGTTGACCTCGACGATGACGACATCGGCCTGCTGCACATAAGAGGCAGCGTTGCCGAGCGAAGTCGACGGAATGATGTTGCCCTCTTCTGTGATGGCGACGGCTTCGACGATGGCGATGTCGAGCTTGCCGAGGTAGCCGACGCGTGCGAGCTGTGCGGACTCACTCAGATGGAGGTCGAGATAGTCGACGGAGCCATTGTTGATCTCGCCCCTAAGAATGGCGTCCGTCTGGTACGGCAAGCGCCTCTTGATGCCGTGGACGGCGGCAAGCGTGTCGTCAAGCTCCGGGCCAGTCGAAGCGCCCGTCCAGATGTCAACGGTGAAGGGCTCCTTCTTCATGCGCTCGGCCAGGGCAAGCGGAATTGCCTTCGGATAAGCGGAAGCGGTGAAGCCGCTCATGCCGATGCTCATGCCCGGCTTAATGAAGGCCGCCACTTCCTCCGCGCTCACGATCTTCGCCTGCAGGTCTTTGTTGCGTACGCGATCCGAGATGTCAATCATTCAATACATCCTCCCTCACAAGGCCGTCCGGCCCGTGTAATCTAAGGAAACCGCCGCTTCTCCCGGGAAAGCAGGAAGAGCCGGGCTTCCAGTGATGAACTGCCGCCGCAGCCGAACTCACCCTCCTCTTCCGTTTCCGCATGATAGCTTCTCGCTATCGCGCGAAAATGGGATAACTGAGGCTTATCGTACTACTATGCGACAATTATATCCTAAGCTAAAGAATACCACTTCGACGCTTTAGCGTCAAGTCAATTTTCGGACTCTTCGCCGCTATTTTTAGGCGATTCGCCGCCCTCTTTCGCCCTCTGGCGAAGCTCTCGAAGCTTCTGCCGCTTCCTCGCCGCCAGTTCGTCCATGACGATGGCCTCGTCCTCCTCGTTGCCCGCGAACTCCGTGACGGCGGCGAGCGCCGCGAGAAGCCACAGGAGCATCGACGACGGGATGTTGAAGAGCACGTCGTCCGTGAGGCCGTTCAGCGCGATGGAGAAGAAGGCGAGGCTGATCCCCAGCATCAGCCCTTGGCGGAAGCCCTCGCTGTCGTGCACCTTCGAGAAGAATGCCAGCCCCATCGTGCCGAAGAAGAACCACAGGAAGGATACGGCGCCGACGACGCCGATCTCCGCCGCGTAGTTCAGATACATGTTGTGCGCGTGGACGATGAGCACGTCCGCGCCCTGCAGGTAGAAGTCGTATTCGGGGTAGACCATCCAGTAGGCACCCCAGCCGATGCCGAAGAACGGATGGTCGCCGATCATAGCGAGCGTGCTTTCCCACAGCGCAAGGCGCATTTCCGACGAGGTGTCGACGCGCGTGAAGACCGACGTCACGCGGTCGAGAAGCGCGGGGTCGAGGAGGAAGAGCGCGCCTGCGACGATGCCGACCGCAAGCAGCACGCGCCCGTCGCGGAACATACCGTAGAGGATGAAGATCAGGGCGACGACGAGGAACGCCATGCGTGCATACGTCATCGCGAGGCACGCTGCCAGGAGCACGAGCGCCGCACCGAGCGCGATGCGCCGTCGTTGATCGCGCATCTTCACGAAAAAGGCGAAGGCGAAGCACATGGCGACGTCGAGATAGCCCGCGAGAATGTTGGGGTTCTCCCACGTTGAGAAGACGCGCTTCTTGAGCTCGGGGAAGGCATCACCGTCGACCCACTTCATCGTGCTCGTGTCGATGCCGAAGGCGAACTGGTAGAAGCCGTAGAGCACGACGAGCACGCACGAGAGACCGAGCGCGTAGACGATCTTGCGGATGTCCTGCGACGCCTGGACGTTCTGCCCGATCAGAAGATACGTCAGAAGGTAGACGCCGACGAGGTTATAATAGTTGTAGAAGCTGAAGCCGCGGTCGGGCGAGACGAAGATGGAAACCGCGCCCAAAAGCGCGAAGAGCGCGGCAGGCACGTCGTAGGGCAGGCGGCGGAAGCGACGGCACTCCTTGTCGACGACGAGGCGCGCGAGCCAGAAGATGACGCCGAGGAGCAGAGCCGCCGTCGCCAGGGGCGGCGAGAGCGCAATGAGGAAGGCTTCGAGCAAGATGGCATAGTAGATGCCGCCCGCAAGATAATCCGACAGGCTGTCCTTAGCCGTCATGGTGCGCCCCCCTCTCCAAAAGCAGACGCCGCAAGTTCCCTATGAGATATAAGGAGCCTGCCGCGCAGAGGATGCGCCGTCCGTCTGCTCGGTCGAGCGCACGCGAGAGCGCCGCGTCCGCCGCCGGGACGACTTCGACCTCCTGCGTGATTTCCCGCGCGACGCGGGCAAGGTTCTCGGGGTCGCCCGCGCGCGCCGAATCCGGCAGCGTGATGACGACGCGATCGTCCGCGCGCACGAACGTCCGAAGCATCGCGCGGTAGTCCTTGTCCTCCAAGATGCCGAGGAGCAGCACGCGCTTCTCGTCCGCGAATGCCGCGTCAAGACTCTCCTTGAGAGCCGCCGCCCCCGCCGGGTTGTGCGCGCCGTCAACGACGATGCGCACGCCTTCGAGCGCGAAGCGCTCGAAGCGCCCCGGCCAGGCGACGGACTTCAAGGCGCGGGCGATTGTCTCGTGCGTGACGGCGCGATGCTTCTCGGCGAGGAGCATCGCCGTCCGAATGGCGAGCGCGGCGTTCTGCCGCTGGTATGCGCCGCCAAGCGCGAGCGCGTAGTGCGCTGCGCCGCCGTCCTTCGACGAGAAGTCGATTCCCTCAGCACCTGCGGCCGCGCGGAAATCTTCGCCATAGGCGAAGATTTCGCTTTCCTCCGCCGCGGCCTTTCGGCGCACGACATCGAGCGTCATGCCCTCCGCCGCCGTGACGACGGGCACGCCCGGCTTGATGATGCCCGCCTTGTGATGCGCGACACCTTCGAGCGTGCCGCCGCAGCGGTCGGCATGCTCCATGGCGACGTTCGTGATGACGGCGACCTCGGGCATGATGACGTTCGTCGAGTCGAGAAGCCCGCCCAGGCCGACCTCGATGACGGCATAGTCGACGTGCTTTTCGGCGAAATAATAGAACGCCGCCGCCGTCAGCACCTCGAACTCGGTCGGCTGCTCCAGCCCCTCGGCGAGCATCGCCTCCGCCGCCTCTTTTGCAGCCGAGATCGCCGCCGCGAAGTCTGCCTCGCTAGCCTGCTCGCCGTCGATGACGAAGCGCTCCGTGTAGGAAGTGAGATGCGGCGAGGTGTAGAGTCCCGTCCTAAAGCCCGATTCCGTCAAAATCGCCGCCGTCATGGCGCTGACTGAGCCCTTGCCATTCGTGCCTGTGACATGGACGGTTCTGTATCGCCTTTCGGGGTGGCCGAGCAGCTCCGTAAGCCGCTCGATGCGCGAAAGGCCGAGCTTCGAGCCGAAGACGTTGAGACTTTCGAGGTAAGAAAGACTTTCCTTGTAGTCCATTTCCCCACCTTCCTCAGAGTTTTGCCAGATAGGCGAGGCGCTCTTCGACGGCCTTCTTCTTCTCCCGCGCCGCTTCGAGCTTTTCGCGCTCTTTTTCCACGACGGCGGGCGGCGCCTTCTTGACGAAGCCCTCGTTCGCGAGCTTGCCGCCGAGGCGCTTCTCCTCGCCGACGAGGTTTGCCAATTCTTTTTCCAGACGCGCCTTTTCCTTCTCGACGTCGATGAGCCCCCTCAGAGGCAGGTAGACCTCAACACCCGAGACGATCGCCGCCATGGCATTCTCGGGCTTCGCCGCGCCGTCTTCCAAGACGGTCAGAGGCTCCGCCCACGAGAGCGCGGCGAAGTACGCGGCGTGCGCGGCGAATACGGGCGCGAGCGCCTTGTCCGCGAAGTGCAAAATGACCTCGCTCCTCTTGCCCGGCGCGGCCTCAACCTCGGCGCGCATGTTACGGATGCGCACGATCACTTCCATGATGCTCGCCATCTCGCGCTCCGCCGCCTCGTCGACGAGAGCCTTGTCCGCCTCGGGCCACGGCGCGATCATGACGCTCCTGCCCTCATGCGGCACGCGCTGCCAAATCTCCTCCGTGAGGAACGGCATGAAGGGGTGCAGCAGGCGAAGCGTGCGCTCCAAGACGTACGAGAGGACATACTGTGCCGTCTTCTTCGAGCGCTCGCCCGCCGCATCTTTGTCATAGAGCCGCGCTTTCGCCAACTCGATGTACCAGTCGCAGAACTCGCTCCAGATAAACTCGTAGATCATGCGCCCCGCTTCGCCCAGCTCGAACTTCTCCAGATTCTCCGTCACGCCCGCCGCCGTCTTCTGGCAGCGCGACAAGATCCAGCGGTCGGCGAGCGTATAGTCCTCCGCCGTCGGAGTGAAGCTCGCATCGAAGTCCTCCAAATTCATGAGCATGAAGCGCGAGGCATTCCACAGCTTGTTCGCGAAATTTCGCGCCGCTTCGACGCGCTCCCAGTAGAAGCGCATGTCGTTGCCCGGCGTGTTGCCCGTAATGAGCATGAAGCGCAGGGTGTCCGCGCCGTACTTGTCGATGACCTCGACGGGATCGATGCCATTGCCGAGCGACTTCGACATCTTGCGCCCCTCGCTGTCGCGCACGAGACCGTGGATGAATACGTGGCGGAAAGGGATGTCCTTGCCGAACTCCAAGCCCATCATGACCATGCGTGCGACCCAGAAGAAGATGATGTCATAGCCCGTCACGAGAACGCTCGTCGGGTAGAACTGCTTGAGTTCCGGCGTGGCATCAGGCCAGCCCATCGTCTCGAACGGCCAGAGTCCCGAGCTGAACCATGTATCGAGCACGTCCTCATCTTGGTGCAGATGGTGGCCGCCGCACTTCGGGCAGGTCTCGACGTCCTCGCGCGAGACGACCGTCTCCTTGCAGTCTTCGCAATACCACGCAGGGATGCGATGCCCCCACCAAAGCTGGCGCGAGATGCACCAGTCGCGGATGTTTTCGAGCCAGTTCACATAGATCTTCGTGAAGCGCTCGGGCACGAACTTGATGCGGCCGTCCTGCACCGCCTCGATCGCGGGCTTCGCGAGGCTCTCCATCTTCACGAACCACTGCTTGGAGACGAGCGGCTCGACCGTTGTATGGCAGCGCGAGCAGTGGCCGACGGCGTGCTCATGCTCCTCTGTGGAGACGAGAACGCCCGCCTCTTCGAGGTCTTTGACAAGCATCTTGCGGCACTCGTAGCGGTCGAGTCCCGCGTACTTGCCGAGACCTTCCGACATCGTGCCGTCATTTTCTATGACGCGCACCTGCGGCAGATCATGACGAAGCCCCATCTCGAAGTCGTTCGGATCGTGCGCAGGCGTGACCTTGACCGCACCCGTACCGAAGGCGGGATCGACGTACTCGTCGGCAAAGATGGGAATCGGACGGTTGACGATGGGCAGGATGACGTTCCTGCCGACGAGTTCCTTGTAGCGTGCATCATCGGGGTGCACGGCGATTCCCGTATCGCCGAACATCGTCTCCGGGCGCGTCGTCGCGATCTCGACATAGCCTTCGCCATCCTCGAAAGCATAGCGCAGATGCCAGAGATGACCCGCTTCCGTCTCGTGCTCGACTTCGATGTCCGAGAGTGCCGTATTGCATGACGGGCACCAATTCGTAATGCGCGTCCCCTGATAGATCAGCCCCTTCTCGTAAAGGCTCACGAAAACTTCGCGCACGGCGCGCGAGCAGCCCTCATCCATCGTGAAGCGCTCGCGCGCCCAGTCGCACGAAGAGCCGAGCGTTCGGAGCTGATACATGATGCGGCTGCCGTACTCCTCCTTCCACTGCCAGACGCGCTCCGTGAACTTCTCGCGCCCGAGTTCGTAGCGATTCGTCCCCTCTGCGCGAAGCGCCGCCTCCACCTTCGCCTGCGTCGCGATGCCCGCATGGTCGCAGCCCGGCATCCAAAGAGTATTATAGCCCTGCATGCGCCGCCAGCGGATCAAAATGTCCTGCAAGGTATTGTCGAGCGCATGCCCCATGTGCAGCTGCCCCGTCACATTAGGCGGCGGAATCACGATGGAAAACGGCTTCTTTCCCTCCTCGGGTTCGGCATGAAAGAGATCGTTCTTCTCCCAGAACTCGTACCATCTCTTCTCAAACGACTGCGGCTCATAAACCTTCGGGATATTATCCTTTGCCATGAAAAAACCTCCATACATGTCGCATTGACGCAAAAGTCCCCTGCAGGAAGCACGGACAGCCGCAAGACAAATCCCCGCAGCCCGCATAAACCTCCCGCAAACAAAAAATAAAGCTCTCCCGTCCGAAAGGACGGAAGAGCCTGCTTCCGTGGTACCACCTAACTTCCCGCAAGGCGAAACGCCCTGCAGCTCCAAGGCATAACGCCGCCGCCGCGCCCGCGCCTACGCACCGAACAGCAAAATATGCCATGCGGCTTCAGCCCGAAAGCTCCGAAGCGACCTTCCGCCGCCCGCCGCAGGGATTCTCACCAGCCATCCCCTCTCTGAAGCGGCGCTTGCAGCGTACTCCTCTTCCTCATCGCCTTTACCGACAAAAGGATACCATAAGAATGGCATTTTGGCAAGATGCGGCGACGCTCCCTTGCCGTTCACCCCTTCGCCGCTCGCTCCTTCTCGGCGAGCAGCGCCTCCAAATCCTCGCGCGTGAACGCGTACTTCTCGCCGCAGAAGTGACAGCAGACCTCCGCCTTGCCGTCGGCAACGAGGGACGCGAGATCCGCTGTACCTAGGCTCAGAAGCACGGACTCAACGCGCTCCTTCGAGCATGAGCAGCGAAAGGCGAGGTCAGTCTCGGCGAGGACTTGCATTTCGCCCAAGCCCTGCATGACGCGCTCGGCAATCTCGTGCGCTGTCATGCCCTGATGCACCATGTCGGAGACGGCGGGAAGCGCGGCAAGATTCTCCTCCAACTGGGAAAGCGATTCCTCCGACGCGCCCGGCAACGGCTGCACGAAGAAGCCACCAGCCGCCAGCACCGAAAGATCGGGCGCAACGAGCACGCCGAGCGCGACGGAAGACGGCGTCTGCTCCGAATCATACAGGTATCGCGTCAAGTCTTCGGCGATCTCGCCCGTGACGATCTCGGACGAGCCGGCGACAGGATCCTTGAGTCCCGTGAAGCGCGTGACCGTCAAGAGTCCCGTGCCGACACCCGCGCCGACGTCGAGCTTTCCCTTCGCGTTCAGCGGCAGATTTACGTGAGGATGCTCGACATAGCCGCGCACGAAGCCCTCGGGCACGGCATCCGCCACGATGGCGCCCAAGGGACCTGCGCCCGCGAACTTCACGGTCAGCGCCTCCTCGTTCTTGAGGTTCGCCGCGAGGAGCAGCGCCCCCGTCATCGTGCGGCCGAGAGCCGCCGCCGCGACGGGCAGGCAGTCGTGGCGGCGCACGGCTTCGCCGACGAGATGCGTCGTGCGCGCCGCATAAATGCGGAAGTCGCCCGCCATCGCCTTGACCAAGGTATCTTTCATCGGGAAAATTCCTCCTTCTTCAAGCAAGGCGGGTGGACACACAGCGTATCCACCCGCCTTATCTCTTATATTCATCATTCATCCCATGCGTAGAGCACAAGGATGTCGGGCGCATGGACGGCGTCGTAGAAAGCGATGATCTTGCGCCCCGCCGCCTTGCACCACGCATGGCGCAGCGCGCCGCCCTTGTCCGGTGACTTCTCTTCCGAGCTGAAGAAGTCCGCACGCTCCGCCTCCGTCAGCCCCAGCGATTCCAATGCGAGCGCCAGTACGCGCCGCAGAGCCAAAGAGCGCGGCGCAGGGGCCTTTTCGCTCTTCATGACGATGCTCGAAAGCGCCCCCGCCTCGTTGACGTTCAAAAAAAGCCTCCCCTTCTCCTCAATGCCGAGGAGTTCGGCCTCATAGACGCGGTAATTCTTGAGCTTCACGTCGTTCGACAGAAACGGCGCAGCAAGGCGCACGACGGAATCCTCGCGCTGAGCCGTATCGTTGTAACGCGCGACAAAGGCCGCCGCATCGAGATCCGAAACACGCACCGCATGGTTCGCCAGACAGACGCCTGCGCTCGTCACAAAAAATACGCCGGCAAGCGCAAGGCCGCGCAAAAAGTCATGCCACAAGGTCAAAAGACGCCTCCCCAAAGACTATCCAAGCCACTATTTCAATGTGCAAACTACACGCACAAACATCCACTTCGTGGACATTGTGCGCCGCCCTTAATGAAAGTTACCCAATCAGTCTGCGCCCTTCGGGCTTGACTTCTTGGACTTTCATAGTAAGCTCCATTATAGCACAACGGAGCGGGGATTCAAGGAAAATCGTGCCGCCACCTGCGCCCGCACGGATTATTTATAAGGAAGGGAATTGACAGTCTCATACCGATGTAGTACATTGTAATCAACGAAAGGAGTGATGGAAATGAGCTTTTCAATCCGACTGACGGACACGGAGCGGGCGCTCGCCGAAAGCTACGCGAAGCTGCATTCGCTCTCGCTCGCCGAAGCATTCAAGCGGGCGCTCTTCGAAAAGATCGAGGACGAGTACGACATCGCGCTTGCCGACGAGGCGTATGAGGAGTATCTGCGCAGCGGCAAGCAGGCAAGACCGATTGAGGAGTTGTGGAAGGAGCTGGATCTTGAAGATGACGTATACGGTGCAGACGACCGCCGCCTTCGATCGGGATTTCAAGAAGCTTGACAGCTATACGCGCCGCATCATTCGCGGCTGGATTGCCAAAAATCTCACGAACTCGGAAAATCCTCGTGCACACGGCAAGGCACTCACGGGTAACCACAAGGGCGAATGGCGCTACCGCATCGGCGACTACCGTCTGATCTGCGCCATCGAGGACGAGCGGCTCGTCATCCTCGCCCTCGCCCTCGGGCACAGGCGCGAGGTGTATTGACGTGCAGACGAGAGCATAACGATCTGCCGCACACGCCTTTGCCGCGAAGGTCCCAGACGCAAAAGACTTCGATTCTTCTTGCCTTTTCATCCGTCCCTAAGGTATACTGAAATCGTGATAATCGGTGTCATATTGGATTGAGGTGAAGAATATGATTTACACCGTGACATTCAACCCGTCGCTCGACTACATCCTGCGGCTCGACTCGCTCGAAAAAGGCGAGATCAACCGCGTGACGTACGAGCATATCCTGCCCGGCGGCAAGGGACTGAACGTGTCGATGGTCTTGAAGAACCTCGGCCACGCGAGCCGTGCGCTGGGATTCGTGGCGGGATTTACGGGCGAGGCTGTCAAAAAGCAGTTCGAGAGCTTCGGCTGCGAGGCGGACTTCGTACACCTCGCAGAAGGATTTTCGCGCATCAACGTGAAGATCAAGGCGAAGGAAGAGACGGAAATCAACGGACAAGGGCCGCAAATTACAGAGGCGGCGCAGGAGGAGCTTTTCCAAAAGCTTGAACAGCTCCAGGCGGGCGATACGCTCGTCCTGGCGGGCAGCATACCGAACACTTTGCCCGACGACATCTATGAGCGCATCATGGAACGACTCGGAGGACGCTCCATCCGCATCATCGTCGACGCGACGAAGGGGCTGCTCCTCAAGGTCTTGAAGTACGGGCCGTGGCTCATCAAGCCGAACAACCACGAACTCGGCGAGATGTTCGATACGGAGCTCAAGACAGAAGAGGAGCTGATCGCGCACGCGAAGAAGCTGCAGGAGATGGGCGCGAAGAACGTGCTGATCTCGATGGCGGGCGAAGGCGCGCTCTTCCTGACGGAAAGCGGAGAATCCTTCAAGAGTCCCGCGCCCAAGGGAACGCTCGTGAACTCTGTCGGCGCGGGCGATTCGATGGTCGCGGGCTTCCTCGCCGGCTACGAGGAGTCGGGCGGCTCGTGGCGTGACGCCTTCTTCATGGGCGTCGCGACAGGCTCTGCGTCGGCATTTTCCGAAAACCTCGCACGGCGCCCCGAAGTCGAGGCGCTATTGAAGGCCATCGGCTGAACGCCGGCTGAAAGAAAGGAGCGGTCGATATGCGTATTACGGACTTATTGAAGAGCGAGAGCATCATGCTCGGCGCACAACCGAAGGACAAGCGTGACGCCATCGCCATCTTGACGGGACTGATGGAAAAGGGCGGCAATCTCTCGGACAAGGCGCAGTACGAAAAGGACGTGCTCGCACGAGAAGCGTCGGGCACGACGGGACTCGGCGACGGCATCGCGACGCCGCACGCCAAGAGCGCGGGCGTCAAGGCGCCGGGGCTTGCAGCGATGACGGTGCCGGCGGGTATGGATTTCGAGGCGATGGACGGCAATCCCTCGCGCCTCTTCTTTGAAATCGCCGCGCCAGACACAGCAGCCGATGTGCATCTCGAAGTCCTGAGCAAACTCGCGACGATGATCATGGATCCCGACTTCAAGGAAGCTTTGGTCGCGGCGAAGTCGAAGGAAGAGTTCCTCTCGCTCATCGACGCGAAGGAAGATGGCAAATTCGAGGCTGCGGCAGAGCCTGCGCCCGCCGCAGCAGAAGCCGGCGCACAGGCAGCCGCACCAGTCGAAAGCACTGCGGCTCCTGCGGCAATCACCAAGAAGATCCTCGCCGTCACGGCGTGCCCGACGGGCATCGCCCACACCTTCATGGCGGCGGAAAGCCTGGAGCAGCACGCGAAGAAGCGCGGCATCCCCATCAAGGTGGAAACGAACGGCTCAGGCGGCGCAAAGAATATCCTGACGGCGGCGGAAATCGCCGACGCCGCATGCATCATCGTCGCGGCGGACAAGAACGTGGAGATGGCGCGTTTTGACGGCAAGCCCGTCATTCAGACGAAGGTCGCGAACGGCATCAACAAGGCGGACGCGCTCTTGGACGAGGCACTCTCCGGCACAGCGCCGATCTACCACCATGCGGGCGGCGCGGCTGCAGCGAAGGAAAGCGCGGCAGATGACGAGAGCATCACGCGCCAAATCTACAAGCATCTGATGAACGGCGTCTCGCACATGCTGCCGTTCGTCATCGGCGGCGGCATCTTGATCGCCCTCGCCTTCCTCCTCGACACCTTCGACCCCGCCAACCCCGGCAACTTCGGCTCAAATCTCTGGTACGCCAAGACCTTCATGGACATCGGCGGCATCTCCTTCGGCTTCATGCTGCCCGTGCTCGCAGGCTTCATCGCCATGAGCATCGCGGACAGGCCGGGACTCGCCGTCGGCTTCGTGGGCGGCGCGCTCGCCTCTTCGAGCGGCGCGGGCTTCTTGGGGGCGCTCATCGCAGGCTTCGTCGCGGGCTACGTCGTCAATGCGCTCAAGAAGGTCTTCGCCGATCTGCCGCACTCGTTGGAAGGCATCAAGCCCGTGCTTCTCTATCCACTCCTCGGCGTCTTCCTCGTGGGCGTCATCATGATCTTCGTGATCAACCCGCCCGTCGCCGGCATCAACAACTGGATGATCGAAACATTGAAGGGCATGGACACGTCGAGCCGCATCTTCATCGGCATCCTCATGGGCGGCATGATGGCGGTTGACATGGGCGGTCCCGTGAACAAGGCGGCGTACGTCGTCGGCACGGGCATGCTCGTATCGGGCGAATACGGCATCATGGCAGCGGTCATGGCGGGCGGCATGGTACCGCCGATCGCCATCGCTCTTGCGACGACGTTCTTCAAGAGCCGCTTCACGGAGCAGCAGAGGAAATCGGGCGTCGTCAACTATATCATGGGGCTTTCATTCATCACGGAGGGTGCGATCCCGTTTGCGGCGGCCGACCCCCTGCGCGTGATTCCGTCGTGCGTCATCGGCTCGGCGACAGCGGGCGGCCTGTCGATGTTCTTCGACTGCACGCTGCGCGCCCCGCACGGCGGCATCTTCGTCGTGCCGACGATCGGCAACCCGCTGCTCTATCTCGTCGCGATTTTCGCCGGCGCCGTCCTCAGCGCGCTCTGCCTCGGCATCGTCAAGAAGAAGGTCGAGGAATGACGGCACTGAAGAAGGACGGCACACGCTGAAATTCACTTGAAGGGACTGGAAACCATGCAGGAAACTCCCGTGCGCCTGCCGCACGATCACGGCCATCAAGGAGCCGCCCTGCCGCACATGCCCGATGCGGATACGCTCGCCACGGTATCGGCGGCCATGAAGCAGCTCGGCGACGCGACGCGGCTGCATATCTTCTGGTTCCTGTGCCATTACGAGGAATGTGTGATCAACATCGCCGCTTACATGCAGATGTCGAGTCCGGCGATCTCGCACCACTTGCGGCTCTTGAAGGCGAGCGGCCTCATCACCTCGCGGCGCGAAGGCAAGGAGATGTACTACCGCGCGGCCGAGACGCCGCTCGTCGAAGAACTGCACCACACAGTTGAACGAGTCGGACGCATCTCATGCCCGCGATAAGAAAAAACAGGCGCAAGGCAAGCGTGCTTGCCTTGCGCCTGTTTTCCATAAAAAGTAAAGGAGGATTCCATGTCATATACAGATTTTCAAATCGGCGAGAAGTTTCCCCTGCCCATCCGCCAGCAAGGCGAGGGCGGACTTTTTCAAGTCGATGCGAACGGCGCGATGTTCATTTTGCAGCTCGCCAAGAGCGACATCATCGCCATCGAGGCCTTTCGCACGGGAGAGATGGAGCTTGCCCTCTACGAGAAGGAAGGCGTCCTCTTCCTTCTCTATCGGATTCCCGGCATCTTCAAGGACGGCTGGGGGGACGCGCCGCTTTCCTTCGGCGGTCTTTCCAACGAGCATCTGCCGTCAGAGGAGTCGCTCGCGAGAGCATCGCTGCACCTCTGCCTCGTCGACGCGCGGCTTTCCCTGCTGCTCGCACAGCGCGAGGCGCAGATGCCCGCCCCGTTCGCCGATTTTTTGCACCGCCACACGCTTTCCGCCTTGGAAGCGCCTCTCGCGCCGCAGGACTTCGCCGCGCGCGTGCAAAGCATCTGGCAGCGCATGAGTCCCGCCGAGATGCGCGAGAAGGCCGCCGTCGTCTGGGAGATTCCGCTCGCGCTCAAGGGCGCTGCGCTGCATTGACGCGCACGAGGAAAGGAGAATTCGCATGAAGCCGAAAATCTGCATACTGACGACGGGCGGCACGATCGCAGGCGCGGCGGCGCGTTCCGATGCGCTCACAGGCTACCGCGCGGGCGCACTCGGCGCGGACGAACTTCTCGCCGCCGTGCCCGAAATTGCAGACGTCTGCGCCATCGACAGTGAGGAGGTCTCCGCCATCGACAGCAAGGACATGACGGAGGCAGTCTGGCTGCATCTTGCCGCCCGCATCGAGGCGGCGCTCGCAGCGGGCGCGGCGGGTGTCGTCGTCACGCACGGCACGGATACGCTCGAAGAGACAGCGTACTTCCTGCAGCTTGTCGTAAAGAGCGAAAATCCCGTCGTCCTGACGGGCGCGATGCGTCCCGCGACGGCGCTATCCGCTGACGGCCCCCTGAACCTCCTCGACGCTGTGCGACTTGCCGCCAGCCCCGAAGCGCACGGACAGGGTGCGCTCGTCGTGCTGAACGGCGAAATCCACAGCGCACGCGACATCCAAAAGGTGCATACGACGGCCGTGCAGGCGTTCGCCTCGCCCGATGTCGGCGCGCTCGGCCGCATGGAAGAAGGGATACCGCATTTTCGCCGACGCGTGCTCACGCGCCATACACGCGAGAGCGAATTCGACCTTGCGGGCGTGACGGCTCTTCCCTATGTACCGATCCTCTACGGCCATGCGGGCGCGGACGCCCGCCTCGCCCGCGCCGCCATCGACAGCGGCGCGGCGGGCATCGTCCATGCGGGTACAGGCAACGGCAGCATACACGAAGCGCTGCTCGCGACGCTCGCCGACGCAGCAGGGAAAGGCATCCCCATCGTGCGCGCGAGCCGCACGGGCGCGGGTGCAGTTCTCTTCGCCGAGAGCGCCTACGCGGACGCGGGCTTCATCGACGCCGACACGCTGCCGCCCGCCAAGGCGCGCATCCTGCTCGCTCTCGCGCTCTTAAAGACAAACGACCGCGACGAAATCCGGCGCATGTTCCGCGAATATTGACACAAAAGGGCTTTCATGCACAGACAACAGCGCATGAAAGCCCTTTCCCCAAAAGACGCGTGAAGAAGTCTTGTGCGTCCCACTGGAATAACTGCCCGCGATGGAGTATAATAGAGAGAGTATGATTTGGGGTCGTGTGCCGTCCGAAGGGAGAGTTACATGAAGGCCTATGAGTTGAAAATCGCTTTGCGCGGACAGTCGCCGGAGGTTTGGCGGCGCGTTCTCGTGCCCGAGGAGCTGACGTTTTCACAGCTCGCACTCGTCTTCAACCTGGCGATGGGTTGGGAGAAGGAAACGGTGTTCTCCTTCCTGCTGCCGCACAAGAAGATGGTCATCACCGAACTGTCGGAAGAGCAGGCGCATGGCGAGCGCCTGAAAGAAGCTGCCGTGGTGCAAATCTGCTGCCATCTGGAACGTGCGGGCGCTTTTCTTTACCTCTACGCAAACCGGCGCGAAATGCGCCACGACGTGCATCTGGAAAAGATTGTCGAGCCGTGGAGCGGCAGAGCGCCGCAGGTGCTCGAATGGAGCGGTGCGCGCACGGCGGCAGCAGTACTCGAAGGCGCGAAAGATGCGGAAGACAGCGTCCGCTACGACATGGACGCCGTGAACGAGAAGCTCGCCCTTTGGTGCCGCCTTGACCGACGGCGCTACGAGGATCGCCCGCTGGCAAAGCTGTACGAGGATATGGAGGCGGGGAGATACGGCTTTTCCGCCTACAAGTACAAGATGCGCTCCATCGAGGGGACGAACGCCACGCCGGAAGCGCAGAAGACCTTCTTTTCCACGGTCTTTCACCAGCGCCTGCAGGATACGGAGGACGAAGAGCGCGTGCCGCCGACGCTTCGCGACATGTTCGCAGGCTTCGCCAAGGAAGAGCTGCTCTCGATTGCCGATCAAAAGGGCATCGAGGTGCGCCACGGCATGCGCAAGCAGGACATCATCCGTCAGCTGACGAAGCAGATGCTCGATCCTCGCGTCATGGAAGAGTACTTCCTCTGCCTGAGCGACGAAGAGGTCCTTTCCCTGCAGCAGCTGCTCGCGAACCTTGACGACTTCGAGGAAGAACCGCAGCACAACTTCGAGACCCTTTCGACTGCGGGCTACATCGCCGAAACGCCCGAATTTGAACTCGTCATCTCGCGCGATGTCGCCGCAGGATTCATCCCCTTCGCCGTGGACATGGGCGAGGAGCTGTACAACAGGCGCAGAAGGCGCACATGGCTCATCAACACGATTCTCACGGCGAACGTCCTCTACAGCGTGACGCCGCTCGACATCCTGTGCCGCATCTACAACCAAGGCGGCATCGGCGACCTGAAGCCTGCGGAACTCAAAAAGGAAATGGAAAAGATTCCGCCCGAGTTCCTCGCCGGCTACTGGCAGCGAGGCGACGTCTTCATCTCCGAAGGGCTGGACGAAGAGGAGATCCGCGTCATCCTGGAATCGCAGGGCGACGGCGACTTCTACATCCCCGCCACAGAGGAAATCCCTCTCTTCGCACAGGGGCTTGCGCTTTCCGATCCGAACGACGAGCAGGCGCTGGGTCTCTTCTTCCACGAAACGCTCTCCTACGATGAGGAGGAAACCGTGGAAATCATGCGGCACATCCATTGGACACTGCTCGCGGGCGCTCCCGTTTCCTTCGTGCGCGACATGCTTAAGGACGACGGCTATTTTGACGCTCTGACGAAGGAACAGGACGTCACCCTGCGCCGCCTGCTGAACCGACTGCACGACAGCACGCGCTCCGTCGCGAACCGCGGCTTCACGACGAACGAGATCAAGGAGCGACAGCAAGCAGCACGCGCAAAAAAAGAAGAGCGCAAGAAGGCCTCACGCCAAAAAGTCATTTTTTTGAAAGACAGGAACAAGGAGAAATCACATTGAGCAATCTGGACGTAGGTATCGTAGGTCTGCCGAATGTCGGCAAGAGCACCCTTTTCAACGCGATTACGAAGGCGGGCGCAGAAGCGGCGAACTATCCCTTCTGCACGATCGAGCCGAACGTCGGCGTCGTCGACGTGCCCGACGCTCGCCTTGCGGTGCTGCACGAGATGTACCAGTCGAAGAAGACGACACCCGCCTCCGTGCGCTTCGTCGACATCGCCGGCCTCGTCGCTGGCGCGTCGAAGGGCGAAGGACTCGGCAACAAGTTCCTCGAGCACATCCGGCAGGTCGATGCCATCGCCCACGTTGTGCGCTGCTTCGAGGATACGAACATCACGCACGTCGCGGCGACAATCGACCCCGTGCGCGACATCGAGACGATCTTGACGGAGCTGTGCCTCGCCGATCTCGAAGTCCTCGAAAAGCGCATCATGAAGCTCGCCAAGCTCGCCAAGAGCGGCAGCAAGGAGGCGAAAGCGGAGGACGAGGTGCTGCGCCGCATCAAGGCTTGCCTCGAAGAGGGCAAGTCGGCCAGAAGCCTCGATCTCACGGAGGACGAGCTATCGCTCATCCGCGAGATGAACTTCCTGACCTTGAAGCCCATGCTCTACGTCGCCAACGTCGCCGAGGACGAGGCGGCAAAGGACGGCGCGGGAAATGCGCACGTCGCCGCCGTGCGCGACTACGCGGCAAAGGAAGGATCGGAAGTCGTCGTCGTCTCGGCGCGCGTAGAGTCGGAAATCGCCGAACTCGACGCAGAAGATGCGAAGGCCTTCCTCGAAGAACTCGGCCTTACGGAAAGCGGACTCGACCGTCTGATCAAGGCGGCGTTCGAGCTTCTGGGACTCTTGACGTTCCTGACGGCAGGGCCGGACGAGTGCCGCGCCTGGACGATCGTGCGCGGCACGACAGCGCCCAAAGCGGCGGGCAAGATTCACTCCGACATCGAACGCGGCTTCATCCGCGCGGAGATCGTCAACTACGACGACCTCGTCGCTGCGGGCAGCACGGCGGCCGCCCGCGAAAAGGGGCAGGTGCGCCTCGAAGGCAAGGACTATGTGATGCAGGACGGCGACGTGACGTACTTCCGCTTCAACGTGTGAGTTTGCAGCGCGTGATACTGGGGACGGGGCGCGTGCGCCGCTTCCCCGATCTATTTCTATCGCAATAGGAGGCGGCGGCCATGACAGCACAAAAGCGGATCTTTGCGGCAGTCCTGCTCACGTCCTTCATGGGGCCGTTTCTCGGCAGCTGCATCAACATCGCCATCCCGACGATCGCCGTGGAGTTCTCGTGCCTCGCGACGGATCTCTCGTGGCTCGCGACCGCCTTCCTCTTGGGTGCCGTCGCCCTGCTCCTGCCTTTTGGCCGCATGGCGGACATCCTCGGCCGATGTCGCATCTACGCGATCGGCACGGCGGCGATGGCCGCCGTCTCCTTCGTCGCGGCGTTTTCCCCCTCGGTCTCCTTCCTCATCGCCATGCGCGCCCTGCAGGGACTGTCCCTAGGACTCGTCTTTTCGAGCGGCATGGCGCTCCTCGTGGCGGCACATCCCGCGAAGCAGCGCGGGCGCGCCATCGGCTACTCCGCCGCCGCCACCTACGTCGGACTGTCCTTGGGGCCTGTGATCGGTGGTCTCGTCACGCAGCACCTGGACTGGCGGCTTCTCTTCGTCCTCACAGCCATCGTCATCCTCGTGAGCAGCCTGCTCGTGCGCACGATCAAAGAAGATTGGTACGGCGAGCGAGAAGGCGGCTTCGATCTGCCCGGCGCAATCTTCTACACGGCAGCGAGCACGCTGACGCTCTACGGGCTTTCCTCTCTCGCCGCCTTCACCTGGATGCGTTTCGTACTGCTCGCGGGACTCGTCTTTCTCGCGCTCTTTCTTTGGCAAGAGCGGCGGGCGAGCACGCCGCTCCTTCATCTCTCGCTCTTTAAAAACACGGTCTTTGCCATGAGCAACCTCGCCGCGTTTTTGAACTACAGCGCGACGTATGCGATCGGCTTCTTGCTCTCGCTCTACCTGCAGCTCGTGCGCGGCCTCGACGCTTCGACGGCGGGCGTCGTCCTGCTCCTGCAGCCCTTGATGATGGCGATCCTCTCGCCCATCGCGGGAGCGCTCTCCGACAAACACGAGCCGCGCCTCGTCGCGAGCTTCGGCATGGCACTGACGACCGCGGGCATCTTCTTCTGCTCGCTCTTCGATGCCGGGACGCCGCTTCCCCTCATCGCAGCTGCCTGCGTCATCATCGGCATCGGTTTCGGCTTCTTCTCGCCGGCAAACAACAATGCCATCATGGGTGCCGTCTCCAAGAAGCTCTACGGCGTCGCCTCTTCCATGGTCTCGGTCATGCGCCTCTCGGGACAGGCTGTCTCCATGGCGGTCGTGACCCTGCTGCTCGCACAAGCGACACTTCCCGCAGCCGCCGACTGGACGGAGGAACTTTCAGCGGCGATCCGCCTCATCTTCTCCTGTCTGACCGTCTCATGCGTTGCCGGCGTCATCGCCTCGCTCATGCGCGGCAGGAGAAAAACAGCCGAAGAGGACGCGAGCGGATATGAATGACGGAAAGGAGTGCAGCCATGCAGCGCTATGAACCGGGCGACATCGTGCGCATGAAGAAGCGCCACCCGTGCGGCAGCGACCTCTGGCGCATCCTGCGCACAGGCACGGACTTCGGCCTCAAATGCGAAGGCTGCGGGCGCTTCGTACAGATCGGGCGCGAGAAATTTCTGCGCCTCGTGCGCGAGGTCAAGGAAAAGCCGGACACTTAAAGCCATTCCTTCGGGTGATAAAAGCATGAATGAAAGGAGGAGAAGCGACATGGAAAGCGGCAAGAGCGATAAGAGTGGCAAGACGAGCCTTTTTCCTGTCGCCATGCCTCCGGCATCGACGAAGGAAAAGCAGCTGATCGCCATCGGCGCCTCGACGGGCGGTACGGAAGCGATCGCGGCCATCCTCAAGAACCTCGCGCCGCCGCTCCCTCCCATCGTCATCGTGCAGCACATCCCGCCCATCTTCAGCAACCACTTTGCGCACAGACTCAACGCCATATCGAAGCTCACAGTCAAAGAAGCCGAGGACGGCGAAGCCATCAAGGACTCGACCGCCTACATCGCGCCCGGCGGCCAGCACATGAAGCTCGAAAGGCGCTCGGGCAGGCTCATCGTCACATGCACGAAGGGCGACCCCGTGAACTGGGTGCGCCCGTCCGCCGACGTCCTCTTCTTCACCGTCGCAGAACTCGTCGGCGACGCAGCGCTCGGCGTCATCCTCACGGGCATGGGCGCGGACGGCGCGAAGGGACTCTTCGCCATGCGCCGCGCGGGCGCCATGACGTTCGGTCAGGACGAAACCTCATGCGTCGTCTACGGCATGCCGCGCGCGGCCTTCGAGTTGGGAGCAGTCGAACGCCAACTGCCGCTCGCGATGATGGCCGGCGCGATCACGCAGGCCGTGCGCGGGCGATAGAAAGGACTTTTATGGAAATCAGCAACCTCGCCTGCCCCAACTGCGGCAGTGAAAACACAGTATCCGTTCCTCTCATGTACAAGAGAGGCCACGCCACGGGAACGGCAACGCATAAGGAAATCGTCGGCTACGACGTAGAAACGACGACAACCACCTATTCAGACGGCTCGAAAAAAACAGAAGAGACCGGCCGGCATGCCGTCTACGGCGATGTCACGCGCCCAACTTACACGGTCACGGATCTTGCCCGTGAGATCGCTCCGCCGCCCGAGCCAAAGCTCAAGCAACTTGAACATGACACTATGACGGTTGGCTGCGTTTCTTTTGGTTGCCTGCTACCAATCCTGTCGCTTGTCATAAGCCTAGTGGCCTACAAATTTTCAAAGCTCTCGGGTCTGGAAAATACCTTGACCTATATCGCTGCGGCACTCGTCATTTGGAAACTCTGGAACGACCGCAGAACTACAAACAAGAAAAATCGCGCACGGAAAGAAGAATATGATCAGGCCATGGAAGAATATACGCGCCGTCTTGCGGAGTGGGAAAAACTCTTCATCTGCATGCGCTGTGGTCATATCTTTAAGCCATAGCCTCCTTCCGAAAAAAACGAGCGACTGTATGAGACATCTCCCCGTTTCATACAGTCGCTCGTTTTCTTCTCTACAAATCCCTTATATCTCACAAATCCCGATCCTGCGCAGATAATTATATGTTCCATCATAATATTCTGGTCTACGCGTAGCATCACTTAAGTCACCTTGCGGTATGAAAATGACCAGTCCCTGTCTCGCTCTCGTCAGAAGAACCCGATAGGCAAAATCTGATCTGCTTCACATGCAAGAAAACCTTGGATTTCACTGGAATAATACGCTCTTCCCACCTTATTTCCCCCCTGAATATCCGTCACATTCCTCCTTCGTGCCTTTTCACGCCCGCGCCTCGTACGGATAGACCGTGAGTGCGCCCTCCTTGTACTCGCCGATGTAGACATCCTTGAGTTCATATCCCTGCTCTCGAAGCGCCGCGTCGAGCCAGATCCGATCCTTGTCGGCAAGTTCCAAGGCTTCCTCATCTGCCTGTCCGTCGACGACGACGGGATAGCGTGCGTTCTGCTCGCCGTACTGGATGACCGTGAGCTGACCGTTCGGCTCAAGAACGGCACGCTTGACGTCCTTGACGAAATAGACGCCCGCCGTGCGCAGTTTCAGATGGATGTCGTGCGCGAGGAGTCCCCGCCTCATGCACTCTTCGACGTCGAGCTTGCCGCGCTCGATGATGCGCACGGGATGTCCGTCGACGAAGGATTTGACGGCGCTGCTGTTCGACTTCATGTATTTCAGGAGCAGGACGAGCATTGTCCAAGCGATGAGCACGAGGATGAAGTCCATGAAAGAAATATTCTCGTTGTATATGACGCCGCCGATGATGCCGCCGAGAACGTAGTTCTGCACCTGATCGGTCGCGGAGCTAGGCGCGAGATTTCCCTTGCCGAGGAGATTCATCTGCAGCACGAGGCACAGAAGCCCGAGCGCAAGTTTTGCCAAGACCAGCGAATATGTGAGCATTGCGCGTCCCTCCTAAGAATCCTTGTCAACAAGCTTCACGTCACGCGTCATCAGATGCGTCTCCTCGTACTTGAAGGACGTGTAATCGCCGTTGAACGTGATCTCGTAATACTTGCCCTCCGCTTCGACGAGAAGTCCCTGCTTGAGATGGGTGGAACTCGTGCGAATCTCCTCGGGCGGCACCTCCATCTCCTCGCCGAGATTGTGCAAAAATCCCGCCATGCGCGAAGTCTGCTCGCGATCACTCTTCGTCTGGCTGAAGCTATTCCACTGTGCACCGCCCAGGAAGGCGACGGCGAGGAAGAGGATGACGATGAGGTCGCGATAGCGCGTGACGAGACGGTTGCGAAAATACTTGATGATGGCAACGAGCAGCGCGAAAAGCATGAGAAAAGACACGCCGTACCGTACAGCGTCGTTGATCTGACTGTGCTGCACGATGTAAGCATAGGTATAGAACTGCAAGAAAAGCACCTCCCATAGTGCGGTGAGCCGCCGCAAAAAAAGAACTGCCGCGAGAGCGCAGCCTCAGCGCACAAAGTACGGTTTCAACAGCAATGTGAGGAAAAAGACGGCGGCGGCGACGACGACGATGCTCGCGCCCGCCGCCATGTTGCAGTAGTAGGCGAGCAAGAGTCCCGCAACGCCCGAAAGGAGCGCGATGGCAACGGAGAGCAGATGGTAGCTCTTGACGTCCTGCGCGATATTTCTCGCGGCGGCTGCGGGCAGCACGAGCAGCGAGTTGATGATGAGAAGCCCGACCCACTGGATGCTGACGGCGACGACGACGGCGAGCACGGAAGCAAAAAGCCCCTCCGTGAGGAAGGCGGCGACGCCTCGGCTTCTAGCGAACGACGCGTTGATCGAGAGCACGAGAAGCGAGTTGAACACGAGAGCCCAGACGAGGACGACGGCGAGAAAGACGAAGAAGAGCGAGCCGATTTCCTCGGGCGAGATGGAAAGAAGATCGCCGATCAGGTATGAGGAATATTTGTTGAAGCCGCCGCCCCGGCTCATGAGCATGAGGCCGAGCGCGATGCCCGTAGACGAGAAGACGCCGATGATCGTGTCCGTCGACGCGCTGCTGCGGTTCTTGATGTAGGTGATGAGGAGCGCGAAGACAACGGAGAATGCGACGAGCGAGAGGAGCGGCGAGAGCCAACCCAAGAGCACGCCGACGGCAAGCCCCGTGAAAGCGCCGTGTCCCAGAGAGTCTGAGAAGAACGCCATGCGGTTCGACACGACCATCGTGCTCAGAAGCCCGAAGAGCGGCGTCACGAGCAGCACGGCGAGAAAGGCGTTCTTCATGAAGCCGTGCTGCAGCCAGTCGAAGGGCAGAGCGCCGAGAAGCGTATAGAGGATTTCCATCAGTGCCTCACCCCTTCCTTCTCCGACTCGACCTGCAGTGACTCATTTATCAGAGCTTCATCCTGCAGCGCATCGGGCGCCGTCTCCATTTTCTGCGGCGCTGCGCCCGCGAGCATACCGAAGATCTTCTTCGTCCGCGCATCGCCGAAGACCTCAGCGGGCGTGCCGCTCGTGACAACTTTATGGTCGAGCAGCACGACCTGGTCGGCATACTTTGCAACGAGGTTCAGATCGTGCGAAATCAGAATGATCGCCATGTCCTCTTGGGCGCGAAGCTCGGCAACGATATTGTAAAAAAGCTCCAAGCCGTTCTGGTCGACGCCCGAAACAGGCTCATCGAGGAGCAGCAGGTCGGGCACGGGATCGAGCGCGAGCGCAAGAAGCACGCGCTGCAGTTCGCCGCCCGACAGTGCGCCGAGCCGTCGGTCGACAAGGTGCTCGGCATGGACGCGCGCGAGGCTCTTCAAGACGCGCGGCCTCAAGGACTTCGCAGGAAAGAGCCAGACGGGGCGGCGCGAGAGGCACGCCATGAAGATGTCCATGACGCTCGTCGGCGAACTGACGTCGAAGCGCAGGTACTGCGGCACATAGCCGATGACGGGCTGCCCCGTGCGCCGTCCCGCAGCGTCCGCATAGGAAAGCCTCCCCTTGTGCGGCACTTCGCCGAGGATGGCGCGAAGGAGCGTCGATTTTCCCGCGCCGTTCGGCCCGATGAGCGCCGTGAGCTGTCCGCAGTGGACGTGAAGGTTCACGCCCGAAAAGATTTCCACGCGCCCAAAGGATACGGCGAAGTCTTCGATCTTCGTGCAGCAGAGATGACCGCTGTCGTCCGCGGAACGCGCACGGTGATGCAAGATATTCTTGAACAAGGAGACGCCCCTTTCTAAGGAAGCATAGATAAAAATGTGGGAACGCAAAAGCGCCTAGCGCGTCAACCGGGAGAAAGACCGGTTCGCAATCCAGAAGCAAAGGAGCGCGTAGAAAACGAGCGCACCGAAAGAAAGCGCAGACGCCGCCTCGCCGCCCGCGAGTGCACGCAGGAGCACGCTCGTATGCGTGAGCGGCAGAAGCTCGATGAGGACGCGCACGACCTCGGGTAAGGCCTTCGTCGAGAAGAACGTGCCGCAGAGGAACGACATCGGCAGCAGGATGTATGTATTGACCTGTCCCATCTCTTCGTACGTCTCAATCTTCATCGCCGCGATGAAGCCGATCTCCGCAAAGATCACGCAGTTCAGCACGAGCACGAGGAGAAAGAGCGGGGAAAGAGAGAGCTTCGCGCCGAAAAGGCAGGCGAGCGCAACGATAATGGCAGAGGAAATGAGTCCGCGCAATACGGCCGCAAGCACCTTGCCGATGACGAAGGCTGCCGGACGGATTGGCGCGACGAGGTACTCTTCAAGGCTCTTGTGGTAGATGCGCTCGGCATGCACGGGGATCACGCTGTTGAAGCTGATGTTCATGGAATTGAGCGCGAGGATGCCCGGCACGAGAAAATCAAGATAGGTGCCGGAAGACACCGATATGCTCCTGCCAAGACCCCAGCCGAAGGCGACGAGGTAGAGGAGCGGCGCGACCATGCGACTCAAGATGAACTTCGCCAAACGGCGCTTCAAGACGATCCAATCGCGCCAGAAGACCGTCCATATATCATAGAGCAATCACAGCCCCTCCTTTCGCCCCGTCAGCTCGATGAAGGCGTCCTCCAGATTCGAGCGGCGGATGCTCGCCGCGCCGTCGAGCGCGGCGGCAAACGCGGCGGCGTCTTTGCGCCCTGCGAAGTAGCGGTACTCGCGCCCCGCCTCGCCGTCCCACTCGACGACGAAATCGCCGAGCCTTTCGCGCAGGGCGGCGGGCGCATCAAGCGCCGCGAGCTTGCCGCGATTCATGATGGCGACGCGCGCGCAGAGGCTCTCCGCCTCCTCGATGTAGTGCGTCGTCAACAGCACCGTCACACCTTCGTGCGCCATTTGCCGGATCAGCTCCCAAATGCGCCGCCGTACCTGCGGGTCGAGCGCAACCGTCGGCTCGTCGAGGAAGAGGATGCGCGGGCGATGCACAAGGGCGCGCGCGATGAGAAGCCTGCGCTTCATGCCGCCCGACAGACGCCGCACGGGATCGCGCCGCACGCCCTCAAGCTCGACGAAGGCGAGCAGCTCTTCTATGCGTGCGCGGCGCTCCGCCGCCCCGATATGATGCAGGCGCGCGTGCAGCTCAAGATTCTCGCCCGCCGTCAAATCCTGGTCGAAGTTCACCTGCTGCGGCACGACGCCGATCAGCTCCTTGACCGCCGCTTCATTTCCAGCAAGCGGCCTGCCCTCGTAGAAAATTGCACCCGAAGTCGGCTGCGTGAGCATCGTCAACATGCGGATCGTCGTCGTCTTGCCCGCGCCGTTCGGCCCTAAAAGCCCGAAGATCTCCCCGCGTGCGACAGCAAAAGAAAGCCCGTCTACCGCACGCTTCACCGCTGCCTTTCCCGCAGCATCGGTATGACGAAACTCCTTGACAAGATTTTCCACGCGAACCAAGACAGCACCTCCTCAGCCTGCAACTTTTTCTCTTCGTTGGTAGATTACTACAGGAAGCACGTCGCGTCAACCATGCGAGGAGAAAAATCACCGTCTGCCGTACTTCGTGCCGCGTCCGCTGCCAAAAATCGTATCGCACGGAAAAATTTTTCCTGCCGCACGCAAATGATACGAAAATTTCTATCGTTCCATTTTCGTGCGAACGATAGCACGAGAAATATTTTTTCGTACCGCACGAAAACACACCGACGAAACATCCAACAGAAAAGTTCGCACAGAAAAGCCCTCGACGAAAATCATCGAGGGCTTTTTCAATTGTGCTTCCAGCACTTTTTCAATCGAAAGCGCCTACATGGATGCTCGTGATCTTTCCTGCCCCATTGAACAGAAACTTGATGCCAAGATTGCCATTGGATTCGCTCTGATAAAAGAAGCTCCCTTTCCCTTGACTGTCCGGCTCGCCATAGATGCGCAGCACCGTTTCCTTCGTCATGCCGACCGTGATGCCCGCAGGTGTGGCCCAGCCGTTATTTCCCTTGCAGTCCGCATGCACCATTGCGGCGTTGCAAAAAATGACATCCACGCTCGCTCCATAATGATATGTGTCGACCCAGCCCCGCCAAAGCGGATGCTGACTCGTCGTCGACACCTTCGACGGTGCGCCGTATATGCCGCGCACATAATCCACCGACGCCCCATAAGGGATGCCGCCGAGCGACACTTCCTCATCGGGTACGGAAGCGGACGCCGCGCTCATCGTCGAAAACAATGCGAACACAGCGATTGCAGAAAAAAACTTACGCATGAGGTTCACTCTCCCTTTCAAAAATCGATTTCAGTCTGCTGAAACCCTACCTTCTTCATCCCCATCCAACGCGCTCACCTCTGCCGCGCCTCGTCAAACGCATCGAGCACCGCGAGCATTTCCTGCGGCAGACGGCGGCGGCATTCCGATTTCAGCGCTTCGGGCACGCCGTAGAAGGCTTCGGCAATGCTGCCCGCGATGCAGGCGACCGTGTCCGTATCACCGCCGAGGGACACGGCGTTTCGCACGGCATCCTCGAAATCCGTGCTTTCGAGGAACGAAATAATCGCCTCGGGCACAGATCCTTGGCATGTAGCGTCCATCGAGTAATGCGGACGAATCTCATCGAGCGTGCGTGACAAATCGTAGCTGAACTCCCGCACGATATATTCCTTGATCTCCTCCTTCGGCTTGCCCTCACGCGAAAGGAAGATGGCGCTCGCCGTCGCCTCCGCGCCCTTGATTCCCTCCGCATGGTTGTGCGTAACGACCGCCGTCTGCCTTGCGACCTCGCGCGTTCTCGTGAGTGTATCATAGAGCCAGCCCGCAGCGGCGACGCGCATCGCCGAGCCGTTGCCGAAACTGCCGTAAGGCTTCGGCTCATCACTTGCCAGCCAGCGGCGGAAGAGTCCGCCGTAGCCGGCGCGAGGATACCTCCTGCCCCAGCGCTGCATCGAGCGAACGATCGCCGCACAAACCGCCGCTTCGTCCGCCTCTTCTCCCACTTCCAACAAGGCGTCGGCCACGGCGATCGTCATCACCGTATCATCCGTAAAGCGCGAGCCTTGACTGAACAGAGGAAAATCCTTCGTCTTGCCGCCGCGATCAAATTCATACGGTGAACCGATCATATCGCCTAAGATTGCTCCATACATGCGAATCGCTCCTTTCCTTGCCCCTTGATTTTATCATTTTCTACTAGAATACTAGAAACTCATCAACTTCTGCGTCGACGCCCATTTCATTTTCAACGTCCATTAAAAAATCGAACGACGGTCACTTCGCTTCATCCCTTTAGCAAATTCGGGATTTCCTCCGCATATCTCCCATAGTCAGCAAACAGAGCCTTTGCAAAAGTCCGCAAATATGTCTGGTCGAATTCGTTTTCAAATGTCAGCTCATGCGCATGACCTATCCCCATCTTGTTGTGAAGGTTGCCTTTCACATGGATATGACCGCCTGCCGCAGCTATGAATTCAAGGAAACAATGCATGCTGTACGGCTCTTCCAATCGCACCGAACCTTTCAGTGTTTCGCACAATTCATTCAGCTGTACGGCAAACGCGGCAAAGTGAAGATCGTCGACATCCATGAAGGAGTCTGCCGAGAAGCCTCGGCTTGATACCTGCACCCGCAGACTGTTTACCTCAGGATAGGAAGAATTTTCCTGTGAGACTCGCGGCGTCAATTTCAATGAGAAATCTTCTGCATTCAATCTGTACATAACACCCTCATAAATACACCCTGTTGATTCTCTCCTACGCTTTTTCCACAAGCTGCCGCACGAAGTCCGTCGCAGGATGCGCCTTGATCTCCTCGGGCGCGGCGAACTGCTCGATGCAGCCATCCTTCAATATGAGGACGCGCGTGCCGAGACGCAGAGCCTCTTCGACATCGTGCGTGACGAAGACGATCGTGAGACCGCCGCGCGCATGAATGGCGCGGATTTCGTCCTGCAGCTGGCGGCGCAGCAGGGCGTCGACCGCGCCGAACGGCTCATCCATCAGCAGAAGCTCGGGCGACGCCGCCAAGGCGCGCGCGATGCCGACGCGCTGCTGCTGCCCGCCCGAAAGCTCGGCAGGGTAGCGTTCGCCAAGCTCTCCGGCAAGGCCGACGATCGCCATCCACTTCGCCACTGCCTTCTTTGTGCGCGCTTTGTCGCTCTTGTTCCAGAGGTTCGGCACATAGGCGATGTTTTCCTCGACCGTCAGATGCGGGAAGAGCACACTGCCCTGAATCGCATAGCCGATTTTGCGGCGCAGCTGCACGAGATCCGCCGTTTTGAGGCTGTCACCGAGCACCGTGATCTCGCCCGAAGTCGGCTCGACGAGTCCGTTGATCATCTTGAGAAATGTCGTCTTGCCGCCGCCCGACGCGCCGAGCACCGTGATGAATTCGCCCGTCTCGATGGAAAGACTCAGACCGCGGACGGCCTCCGCCCCTCCATACGATTTGCTTACATCGCGAAACGTGATGACCGCGCTCATCGGAGCACCCCCCTTTCTTCCAAGAAGCGGCGTGCAACCGCGCGCGGCTCCTCGCCGCCCGACTCGACCGCGTCGTTCATCTCTGCCATCTCCGCTTCCGAAATCAGTCCGTCGAAATGCGCGAGCAAGGCGCGAAGCTCGGGATGTGCCGAGAGCGCCTCTTCGCGCACGACCATGCCGCATTCATACGAAGTAAAAAATTTCTTGTCATCTTCAAGCACGACACCATTGACCTTGGAAAGCCTCCCGTCCGTCGTGAAGACGATCATCGAATCGAGCTTGCCTTCATCAAGCGCCTGATACTTGAGACCGATGTCGATATCGACGGTCGAAGCGAAGTTCATGCCATAGGCGCGGCACATCGCAGGGAAGCCGTCCTCTCGCTCGAAGAAATCGTACTCAGCGCCAAAATTCATCTTGTCTGCGACGCGTGCGAGGTCGGAATACGTCCTGAGCTGATACCGCTCGGCAAGATCCCGCCGCACGGCGATGCCGAAGGTATCGTTGAAGCCCGTCATGCCGAGCCACTCCATGTGATACCGATTGCGATACTCTTCCTGCAGCTCGGCGAAGCGCGATTCGTCATAGGCGTCCGTGCGTTTCAAGACCTGCAGCCAGCCCGTTCCCGTATACTCGGGATAGATGTCGAAATCGCCATGCTCCATCGCCGGCATGATGTTCGACGTGCCGCCGCCGACGCCCGGCGTCAGGGCGACCTTGAGCCGCCCGTCCTGCTCAATGACGAGTTTGAGCATCTCGCCGAGGATCAACTGCTCCGTCATCGGCTTCGTCGCAATGCGGATGACAGCCACCTTCGTGCTCTGAAAGAACGCATAAGCGCCGCCTGCTGCGACGAGCGCGAGAGAAATCGCCGTAAGACGCCGCCACGAACGTCTCCTCCGCCCCCTCGTACCGCTTCGGCGGAAAAAGACCCGCTTTTCGAGGCGAGCGAGAACGGTATCAGCCAAGAGCGCCAGACAGGCGATGAGGAGGGAGCCGTCGAAGGCGAGCGCCGCATTGTTCGTCGTGATGCCGCGGTAGATGGCGATGCCAAGACCGCCCGCACCGATGAAGGACGCGATGCCCGCGAGCGCGATCGTCATCGTCGTCATGTTGCGGATGCCTGCGAGAATGACGGGCATGGCGAGCGGCAGGGCGATGCGCCTGAGCACCTGGAAGCGCGTCGACCCCATGCCGACCGCCGCCTCGATGAGGAGCGGATCGACATTCTTCAAGCCCGTATGCGTATTCTTCACCATCGGCAAGAGCGCGTAGAGCGTCAAGGCGATGATCGCCGTCGTATTGCCGATGCCCGAAAAAGGCAGAAGAAAGCCGAACATCGCGATCGACGGGATCGTGTAGAGAAAATTGACGACGAGAAGCGTCGGCTGCGCCATGCGGTCAACCTCGGCGATCAAAATGCCCATCGCGCCGCCAAGCACGATGGCGAGGACGATTGCCACCAGCGCTATGGCAATATGCTCCAGCGTAAGCTGCAGGAAAAAATCGCTGCGCTCCTGGAAAAGTCGTATCATCTCTGAAAACATGGGGATTCCTCCTCAGTCAATGCGCCTCGCTGCCCAGCCTTTCGATTGCTTCCACAGGACAGCTTTCAAAACAAAGTCCGCAGTGCAGGCAGGCGCACGGCGGGCGCTCCCGTGCAATCGACGGTCGCAAAGGCGCAGTCGCGGATATTGCGCAGGATTTCCAGATACTCTTGAACGCTCATCATGCTATCGCTTCCTTTCGGTGATTCATATATTCATTGTAGCATAAAACTCGCCATACGAAACATTTTTTCTCTTATCGGCTTCGTCCCCATTGTCACTCGAAAAACAGAAACCCCGCCTTCGACTCACAATCGTAGGCGGGTTTTCTTCATCTTGCTTATCCCTCGCTGCCCCAAAGTACCTTGCTGACGCTGCCGCGCTCGATGAGTTGGGCGGGGAAATCGCTGACGGATTCGACGACTTCTCCCGCAAGTATCTTCAACAGCATCTTCGACGCGCGGCGGCCGAGCGCTTCGTAGTCGAAAGCGACGGTCGTCAGCGGCGGATACGTCACAGCGCCCAGTTCGTACCCGCCGAAGCCCACGACGGAGACTTCTCCGGGCACGGCGACGCCGTTCTCATGCAGCGCACGCATGATGCCGACAGCCAGTCCGTCCGTCGCGCAGATGACGGCGCTGGGGCGATAGGCTAGGATCTCCTCGCTCTTCTTGTAGGAGTCTTCAAAGCCGAAGTCCGTCTCCACGAAGTTCACGCTCGCGTTGCGGTTGCCGCGCGAGAAGACCTCGACGAAGCCGTCCTTGCGTGCGACGCCGACGGCCTTGTCCTTCTCCGTGACGCCCACGAAGACGACGCGCTCATGCCCCATGCGGCGGATGTAGTCACCGAGCAGACGACCCGCACCGAAATCGTCGGCCTTGATATAGCGCACCTTCTCATGCTGCTGTCCGATGAAGAGCACGGGAATGTCCCGCTCTTTCAGTTCCTTGACAAGCGCGATATGCTCGTCCGTGATGCCAAGAGAAGATACGAGGATGCCGTCAACGCCGAACTGCGCGAGATGTTCAATATTCTTGATTTCACGCGGCATTTCCAGAAACGAGGATTCGAACAATGTCCGGCAGCCGACCTCGTCGAATGCCTTCGCAATTCCCGTGAGCAGCTTGCCGCCCGTCGGCGAATCGACGCGCGGCATGACGATGCCGATCACGCCGCTCTTCTTCGCCTTCAGCCGACGCGCGAAGGCGTTCGAGGAAAATCCCGTCGCCGCGATCGCCTTCTGGATGCGCTCCGCCTTCTCCTCGCTCACATAACCATGGTTTAAATAGCGCGAAACCGTGCTTTTCGACACCTCGGCAATCGCTGCGATATCCTGGATCGTCACCTTGCGTTCCATGTAAATCCCTCCAATTCCCACAAACTTCCCTCTATGCGTTCGAGCTTCCTATCCGCCGAGATCACGAGCTTCGGCTTTTCCTTCTTCGTCGGAAAGACGAAGAAGGAAGCAGCTTCCTCGCCGTCTTGGAAGAAGACTTCGACGGCGGTCTTGTCCTGATAGATGTGCAGTTTCAGCGAATCGCGCACAGCGAGCCGGAAGCGGCGCACGCCGCGCCCGCCGAGCCGCATTCCCGTGCGGTCGAGCGTCATGACGGCGGTCGGCCGCATATAGGAAAGCCGCATATATTCGCCCGCCTCCCTATAAACGAGATCGACATGCACCTCCTGCGCATCGCCGAAGGCAATTTCCAGTTCGATTTCCGACTTCTCCGCGAGATCCTGCCCCAACTCTTCTATCCGGCAAGCGCCGAACTTCTGCGCCGCACCGTTGCGAAGAGCCTTCATCTCTTCGAGCGGCGCAAAAAAGAGCCTGCCGTCCGAAAGGCGCACCTCGCGCGGCATCGTCAGCGAGAAGAGCCAGCCCTCTTCGCGCGTCGGGTACTCTTCCTCGCGCTCGGGCATTCCCATCCAGCCGAAGAGAATCGCACGCCCCTCGTGCACGAATGCCTGCGGCGCATAGAAGTCAAATCCCCGATCAAGCTCATGAAAAGCGCCGTGCTGCAGCTTCAGTGAATCGACGTCGAGCTTTCCTGCGACGTAGCCCGACTGGTAGAGGTTCTGCCAGCGATAGTCCTCGGCGCCAAGCCCCTGCGGCGAGAAGAGCAGCACATCGCCTTCCGCAAGCGGCAGGAGCGTCGGGCACTCCCACATGTAGCCGAAGTCCGATAGCTCCGTCTTGATCTCGCCCGCAAGCTGCCACGCGCCCTCCTTTTTTTCGTAGAGCACGGCGCGTCCCTTCTCTTCTGTCGTCTGCGCACCGAGCACGAGGAACTCGCGCCCGTCTTTTACGAAGCGGCTCGGATCGCGAAAATGCGCCGTAACCCCGCGCGGCTCGTGCTCGATGATGATTTCATCCTTCTGCGCGATCCCCTTTTCCGGCTGCCACGTGGCGAGTCTCTGCGCAGGCGTGCGCACGCCGTCCTCCTTGCGGTTGCACGTGTAGACGAGGCGCAGGGCATCGTCCTCGACGAAGCCCGCGCCCGAGTAGCAGCCGTCCTTGTCATGCACATCGCTCGGCCAGAGCGCAAGCTCGGGCAGGCGATAATGCACGAAATCCTCGGTTTCCACATGCCCCCAGCACTTGTGCTTGTGCTCGACGCCCAAGGGATTCCACTGAAAGAAGATGTGGTACTTTCCCGCGTACCACGAAAGCCCGTTGGGATCGTTGACGAGGCCGAACGGCATTTCGAGATGGAAGTCGTTGTGCCAGCGATGCTGCAAGGGAAATCCCTCGCGCACCTTCGCGTCGATCGCTTCCTTGTCAAACGCCTTGTCGAACGCTTCGTTTGCCATGTTCTCACTCCTTCGGATCGAAGAGCGTGTACGTCAGGCCAAAAGCGATGCCAAAGCCGATGACATTGACGATCAGGTATTCGAGGAGATGATCCATGTAGAGCAGCGTGCCCGGCAGAACCGTCACGCCCATGCCCGTGCCCGCGAGGTGCATGATGCCCGACGCCGCTCCCGCGCAGGCACCGCCCGCGAGCGCGTAGAGAAAGGGCTTCATGAAGCGCAGGTTGATGCCGAAGATCGCCGGCTCCGTGATGCCGAGGAACGCCGGAATCGCCGACGAGATGTAGAGGGCGCGCTTCTTCTTGTTCTTCGTGCGCGCCGCGACAGCGACGGCAGCGCCGCCCTGCGCGATGATCGCGCCCGTGATGATCGCGTTGAAGGCGTCGCGCCCCGTCGAGGCGAGGAGCTGAATCTCAAGCGCGTTGAATACATGGTGGATGCCGCTGACGACGATGACCTGATGCAGGCCGCCGACGATGAAGCCGCCGATGCCGAACGGCAGTTCAAGGAACGCACGCACCGCACCGAACACGGCAAGTTCCAGCGTATGCATGATGGGGCCGACGATGAGGAGGCCGACGATCATGCACGAAAAGAGCGTGAGGAACGGCGTGAAGATGAGGTCGACGACATCGGGGATGAACTTCTTGAGTCCCGCTTCAACCTTTGCGGCAAGGATGCCGAGGACGAGTGCCGGCAGAACCGATCCTTGGTAACCGACGACGGGAATCGAAAGCCCCAAGAGATTCATGTAGATGGGTTGCGCTTCCCCGCTCGCGATCGCGTAGGCGTTCGGCAGCTGCGGCGCAACGAGCATGAGTCCGAGGACGATGCCGATGACAGGCGTGCCGCCGAACTTCTTCATCGTTGACCAGCAGACGAGCGCCGGCAGGAAGGCGAACGCCGTATCCGTCAGGATCTGGCTCATGCGCACGAGATTGTCGCTCATCTCGACGCCGAGGTTCTGCAGCATGCCGCGCAAACCCATGAAAAGACCGGTAGCGACGAGCACGGGAATGATCGGCACGAAGACGTCACCGAACGTGCGCGAGATCTTCTGCGCCGTCGTCATCTGCTCGTATGCAGCTTCCTTGTTGGAGCCGCCCGCGAGCGCCGGATTCATGCCGACGAGCACGTCGTAGACCTTGTTGACGAAGCCCGTGCCGAGAATGATCTGGTACTGCGCCGCCGCGAAGAACTGCCCCTTGACGCCGTCGATGTTCTCGACCGCCTTGTCCTCGATCTTATCCTTGTCGTTCAGGATGAGGCGCAGGCGCGTCGCGCAATGCTCGGCGGAGCGGATGTTCGCCATGCCGCCGATGTGGTCGAGAATCTCTCGCGCCACGCGCTCCTCGGCAGGCATCGAGGCGTAGGCGGGATTTGGCCCTGCCGGCGCTGCAGGCGCCGCAGGTGTTCCCGCCGCCGCAGGCGCTGCCGCATCGCTTGCCTCTTCCTCGCCTTCGCCCGGCGAGGAGACCTTCTGTGCGCCCAAAGAGAGCGTAATCGTGCCGTAGTCCGCCGCATTCGTCACGACGACGGGCGTCGTCGTATCGTAGCCGGCCGCGCGAATCGCCGCCTCGTCAAACTCGATGAGCACATCGCCCTTCTTGATCTGCGCCCCCTGCTCCACATGTGCCGTGAAGTGCTTGCCCTCAAGGTTCACCGTGTCGAGTCCGACGTGGACGAGCAGATCGACGCCGTCCGACGAGTGAAGACCGATCGCGTGCTTCGTCGGAAAGAGCACCGTGACCTCGCCGTCGAACGGCGCGCGAACCTTGCCCTGCGGATTCTTGACCGCAGCACCGCGCCCCATGGCCTCACTGGCGAAAGCAGGATCGTTGACCTCCTTAAGGGCGATAAGCTCGCCTTCCAAGGGGCTTTCCAACAATAATTCCGCCATTCCCATTCCCCTTTCTATGAAATCGGTTTCATAACTCCACTTTTATCTTACCCCGCGCAAGAATCATTGTCAATAGATTAGAAGGAATGCACAGCAAAAGAATTTTTCCGCCCCATTGACATGTAATCCAGTATGTTATATTATGTCTATTGTATACTAAACATGTATGAATAATACCTTCTGCAAAAAAGGAGCGCCGACATGAAGAAGACGACTGACAGCCACGAGCACACGCACAGCCACGACCATAGCCATAGCCATATCCACAGCCACAGCCATAGTCATGACCACGAACAAGCGCATGGCCACACGCACGACCATGAGCACACGCATGATCACGACCACGCACACCCTGCCTGGCAGCCGCACACGCACGACGCGGCGCACCCGCACACGCACGGCGGCGTCAACGACTACATGCAGGCGGTTTCCGCCTACCGCAAGACGTTCGCCTCGAAGCAGGATGTGCTCGACAAGACGCCCGATCCCGCCGTGCGCGAGATGCTGCTGCACATGGAACAGATCGGCTGCGATACGGCGTTCGACCGCTTCGATCAGCAGAAGCCGCAGTGTTCTTTCGGCCTCGCCGGCGTCTGCTGCAAGAACTGCAACATGGGACCGTGCAAGATCACAGCGAAGAGTCCGCGCGGCGTCTGCGGCGCCGATGCCGATCTCATCGTCTCGCGCAACCTCCTTCGGAGCGCTGCGGGCGGCGTCGCCCAGCACGGCGCACACGCGCGCGAAGTGCTGCTGTCGCTGAAGTTCGCCGCCGAAGGCAAACTCAAACTGCCGCTCCTCGGAGCAAAGCGCATCCGCGAGGTCTGCCGTGCCTTCGGCATCAATACGCGCGGTCAGAGCACGCGCCGCCTCGCGAGCCGCCTTGCCGACGTGCTGCTCGCCGATCTCTCCCGCGCCCTGCCCGAAGAGTATCGCTCCATCGCTGCACTCGCCCCCGCCGAACGAAAAGAAGTCTGGCAGAAGCTCGACATTCTGCCGATCAGCGCCTACAACGAGGTCTTCGACGCCTTCCACCGCACGGGCTGCGGCACGGACGGCGATTGGCAGAGCGTCATGAAGCAATTCCTGCGCTGCGGCCTCGCCTTCTGCTACACGGGCGTCGTCGCCGCCAACATCGCGACCGACGCGCTCTTCGGCGTCGGTCATCGCGCGACCTCGAAGGTCAACGTCGGCGCACTCAAGAAAGGCTGGGTCAACATCGCCGTGCACGGCCATCTGCCGACGCTCGTCAGCGAGATCGTGCGCATTGGCCGCACGCAGGAATTCATCGACCTCGCGAAGAAGCACGGCGCAGAGGGCATCCAGTTCTACGGCATCTGCTGTTCGTGCCTCGCCGCCATGTACCGCTACGAAGGCGTCATCCCGCTCTCGAACGCCGTCGGCGCAGAACTCGTGCTCGGCACGGGTGCGCTCGACCTCTGGGTCGCCGACGTGCAGGACGTCTTCCCCTCCATCATGGACGTGGCGCGCTGCTTCAAGACGACCGTCGTCACGACGAGCGATGCGGCGCGTCTGCCCGGCGCGGAGCACTACGCCTACGACCACCATCACTCGAACGTCGCCGACACGGAGAAGATCGCACGCAAAATCGTCACACGCGCCATCGAGAGCTTCGCCGCGCGGCGCGACGTGCCCGTCTTCATCCCCGCCTACGAGGTCACAGCGGAGATCGGCTTCAGCGCCGAATCCGTCAGCGAGCGCTACAAGGGATTCGGCGCGATTGCAGAAGCGCTGAAGAGCGGCAAGATCCGCGGCATCGTCAACATGGTCGGCTGCAACAACCCGCGCGTCGTCTACGAGCGCGCCATCATCGACATCGCTGAGGAGCTGATAAAGAACGATGTCCTCATCTTCACCAACGGCTGCGCCTCGTTCCCGCTCTTGAAGCTCGGCTACTGCAGCCTCTCGGCGCTCGCCAAGACGGGCAGGAATCTGCGCGAATTCCTCGGCGACGACCAGCCGCCCGTATGGCACATGGGCGAGTGCGTCGACAACACGCGCGCCTCGACGATCCTCGGCGGCACGGCAGCAGCGGCAGGAGAGGACATCAAGGACATGCCGTTCGCGTTTGCGAGTCCCGAGTGGGCGAACGAGAAGGGGCTTGACGCCTCGCTCGCCTTCCGCCTCTTCGGCATCAACTCCTACCACTGCGTCGAACCGCCCGTACAAGGCTCAACGAACGTTGAGAACTTCCTTAAGAAGGACACGCTGGAAACGCTCGGCGCCGTCATGACGGTCATCACCGATCCCAAGGCGCTCGCGAAGAAAATGCTCGAAGACATCGACGAGGCGCGTCGGGCGCTCGGCTGGAAGGCGTGCGCACCGCTGCAGCTTTCCGCCTCGGAAGCGAGCGGCGAGACGGCTTCCATCCCGGCAGCGAAGGCGGCAAACGCATGAAACAAGCAGCAAGAAAGCGCCTCCTCGTCCTCGCTTCGCTCTTTGCCGTCGTCGGCGTACTCGCCGCCTTCGGCAGCTACAGAAGCGAAGCCGAGCCGCGAGACGTGCGCACCGTGCGCCTCGCCTACCTGCCGACCACCCATGCCCTGCCGCTCTTTGCCGAAAAGGAAATGGAATCGCCCGACGGTCCTGTCCGGATCGAGCTGATCAAGTACGGTTCATGGCCCGAGCTTATGGACGCGCTCAACACAGGGCGCGTCGACGGTGCCTCGGTGCTCATCGAGCTTGCCGTCAAAGCGCGCGAACAGGGCATCGATCTCAAGGCGGCGACTCTCGGGCATAAGGACGGCAACATCGTCGTCACCCTGCCCGAGATCGAACGCGTCGAAGACCTCACGGGCAAGGTCTTCGCCATCCCGCACAAGCAATCGACGCACAAGCTGCTCCTCGACGAGCTTCTCGCCGCTCACAGCATGACGGAACGCGATCTGAAAGTCGTCGAGATGACGCCGCCCGAAATGCCCGCCGCACTCGCGCAGAAACAAATCGCCGGCTACTGCGTTGCCGAGCCTTTCGGCTCGCAGGCCATCGCTCTCGGCGCGGGCAAGCTCTTCGTGCGTGATGACGAACTCTGGAACGAAAGCCCGTGCTGCGCCCTCGTTTTCAACGGCAGCTTCGTGCGCGAAAACGAGGAGCTTGCACGCGCGACGGTCAAGGCATACATGGAGGCGAGCGAGCATCTGAGCGAACATCCCGAAAGCCGGACAGAGATCGCCGGCCATTTTCTCAAGACGAAGCCCGCCGTACTGGAAAAATCCTTCGACTGGATCTCCTACGACGATCTCGCCATCAGCGAAGAAACCTACAATGCATTGACCGCACGCATGAAAGCGGCGGGGCTGCTGCAGAAAGCGCCGCCCTACGAAGACTTCGTCGACCGAAGCCTTCTCCCCTGAAAGGTTTGTGATTTATGAAAAACGTCCGGCATCTTATCGGCGCGGCCGCCGTCACTCTCCTCTTTTGGCAGGCGATCTGTGCGTTCAGCGGCTGGCACGAGGCGCTTTTCCCCTCACCTCTCGCCGCCTTCCTGGGATTTGTCGAGCTCATCAAGGATGGTGTGCTCTTCGAGGACGTCGCGGCGAGCCTCGTGCGCTTCGCCGTCGGCTACCTCGCCTCCGTCCTCCTCGCGCTCGCTGCAGGTCTCATTCTCGGCTGGTACTCCAAGGTATGGGCGTACCTCAACCCCATCGCGCAGGTGCTTCGCCCCGTCTCACCCGTCGCCTGGCTGCCCTTCATCGTGCTCTTCTTCGGCATCGGCGAAGCGCCTGCCATAGTCATCATCTTCCTCGCAGCGTTCTTCCCCGTGCTGCTCGCGACTGTCGCCGCCGTGCAGAAGCTCGACCCCGTCTATCTGAAGGTCGCGCAAAACTTCGGCATCAAAGAGCCTGCCGTCTTCACGAAGATCATCCTGCCCGCCATCTTCCCGCAGATTGCCACGGGGCTTCACCTCGCCCTCGGCACGGCCTGGGTCTTCCTCGTCGCCGGCGAGATGGTCGGCGCCCAGTCGGGGCTGGGCTTCCTCATCATCGATGCGCGAAACAACCTCAGAGCCGACCTCCTGATGGCAGCAATCCTCACCATCGGACTTCTCGGACTTCTCTTGGACAGCGCCATGAGCCTCGCCGAGAGGCAGCTTTACCGCGCCTGGGGCATACGAGGAGGGAAATCATGAGCTACATCGAAATACGAGACGTCTGCCGCCACTACGAGCAGAAGGGCGCACGCTTCACGGCGCTCTCCCACGTCGACCTAGCCATCGAGCGCGGCGAATTCATCTGCCTCCTCGGCCCCTCGGGCTGCGGCAAGAGCACGCTCCTCGCGGCGCTCGCGGGCTTCGACCGCGTATCGAGCGGCAGCGTGCGCATCGCGGGCGAGGAGGTCACCTCGCCGAGCATCAAGAACGTCACGATCTTCCAGAACTACGGCCTCCTGCCGTGGCGCACGGTAGAAAAGAACGTCGAGCTCGGTCTGGAAAGCCTCGGCACAGCGCCCGAAGAGCGCACAAAAATCGCGCGCCGCTACCTCGCCCTCGTCGGCTTGGAGCGCTTCGCCTCGCACCATCCCGCGGAACTCTCGGGCGGCATGCAGCAGCGCGTCGCCATCGCACGCGCCCTCGCCGTCGATCCCGACATCATCTTCATGGATGAACCGTTCGCCGCCCTCGACGCCATCACGCGCATGAGCCTGCAGGACGAGATTTCCGCCATCTGCCGCAAGCAGGGCAAGACCATCATCTTCGTCACGCACGACATCGACGAAGCCGTCGTGCTCGCCGACCGCGTCGTCGTCATGACGCCGAACCCCGGCAAGGTCAAGAGCATCATCGAAGTCGACCTCCACGGCAAACGCGACCGCACGAGTTCCGACTTTCTCCACATCCGTGACCGCATCTTCCGCGAATTCTCCCTGAAGCCCGCCGACAAGACGGAATACTACATATAAAAGGGAAGAGGCGTCCTCTGCACGCAGAGGACGCCTCTTCTCTTTCCCATGTCCCTATTCGCTTTTCGCAGCCTCTTTCCAGTTGAGGTTGTCGAGCCATTCCTTGACCAGCGGCTTCACGAGCCTCGGCGTATCGTGGACAAACTTCCCTTCAAGACCGAGACCGTCGAGAACCTTCGCGCCCTTCGCATGGAGCGGGATGTTCTTCTCATTTCCAGTCAGAGCATCCGTCAGGGACGTCGAAAACGGAATGATCGTCTTGCCCTCGAAATCATTCGTTTCGAGGAACGTATAGACCGCCATCGGCATATCGCTGCACCAGTTCGGGTAGCCGAGGAAGATGATGTCGTAGTCGGCGAGATTCACCTTCTCCGCAAGCTCTGGCCGCGCGTTCTCCTTCTGTTCGCGGCGTGCGACTTCAAGCACCTCCTTGAGCTTCTCCGGATACGCCTCCTTCGTCTTGATCTCAAAAAGATCGCCGCCCACTTCGTCGGCGATGATCTCCGCCAGTGCCGCCGTATTGCCCTTCTCGGTGCGGCCGACGGCATAATTCTCACCTGCGCGAGAGAAATACGCGACAAGCACCTTAGGGCCGCCAAAACCGAAACCGGCAAAGGAACCTTGCAGACTGTACGCCGCAGCAGCCAGGACAGTCAGCAAGACAGCGCCGATCAGCATTGCTTTTCTCAAATTCATGATGGCCTCCTCTCTCTTTCCTCCTCCATTATAACCTACATGATGGAACAAGAAAAGGGGCGGCCTGCCCATGCCGCCCCTTTTTGAGGAAACTTCTCTCCACCGTGTTTTTCATCACGCCTGCATCCTTCATCAGCGTTCACCGCAGACGAGCATCTGCCGCATCCACAAGAGAGGCTCCTGCTCTCCTGCCTGGATGTAAGCGTTCCATGCTTCTGTATACAACGGGAAGTGATTGTCGGCACGCTCGGCGCACTCGATGAGACTCAAGACCTCCTCTTCCCCGATGTCACCGTCGCAGCGCTTCACCCAGGCGATGAGGAAGAACTCCAGGAGCTTCCAACGTGCGACAAAAAGGCGCCAGTCAAGGAAAACAGGGCCTTCCCATTTGCAGGGAAAACCCGTGAGGAAGATCTCATTGACGAGATAATTCTCAAGGATATGCCCATACGCGGGCAAAAACTTCTCGCGATAAAATGCCCGATATGCTGCATAAAGCACCTTCAGTCGCGAGAGGCTGTTCTCCCCCCGAAGCTCGTAAACATCCGTCACTTGATTGAAGGAAGCCTCCTGCGTTCCTTCGCGGCGTCCCCAGAAGAGCGCATCCCAGCCATGACGCTTTGCCTCGTCCATCCAGCCGAAAATCCAACGCATATGTGCCGCAGCGTCGAACGGCACATGCGCCAGGAGGCCTGCGGCAGCCGGCGTCCGATAGAACTGTGCGATTGTCACCAGCGCCTTCTCCGTCGCGCCCTCGCCGAGAGCCTCATCCACGCGATCGAGAAAGAAACCGAGGATTGTCAGCCTCTCATCGAGCGTATAGCGACGCTGCTGCAAAAGTGCGATCGCTGTTTCCTGCACGAGGCGAAAGGAAGCATCGCTCATTTTCGGGCGCACCATCCAGTAGACATTGCGGGCAACAGGTGCCTGCCCACGCTCCAACCGCAGGGGCTCCTTCCCGAGCAGAAGCAGCTTCTGCGCGATGGGGCAGGTAAGCGTCAACGAACCCGAAGCCATATTGCCCATGAGATATGTCACGCGCGGATAAAGCGCGCAGGTCGTCGACAGGTATTGTTCCCCGAAATTCTTGTGCAAAAAGCAAAGTCCGTCGGGTTCGAGCAATGCGCAGGCACCATCCGTCTCCTCACACTTCTTGATGGCATAAGTGCCGTCTTCACGCTGCTCGATCGCATCAAGAACGCGCATACGGATTCTTATATTCGAAATCCTCTGGTACAGCGCATAATATTCTTTATCAATCGCAATACCCCAACCAAGGGCACAGCAATTCGAGCCGCAGACTCTGCTATCACACAGGAACTCCGCCACACATGCAGGGCGCAGCATGTCAAAAAGAGGCTGTGAATCAGATCGCATGGAAGTTCACGAGGCGTGCGCCGAAGATGCCATCGACAGCGGTGATCTTTTGCAGCAGATCTTCGGGGATGTCGTGATCGACGGTCAGAACCATGACATTCGTCCCTTCCTTGTCCGTACGGCCGACCTGCATGCTCGAAATGTTGACACCGCGCTCGCCCATCATCGTGCCGACCGTGCCGATGACGCCGGGACGGTTGATGTGCGGGCAGATGAGGATGCGATCGTGCGGATCGACGTCGACGCGATAGCCGTTGATCGAAACGATGCGGCCTTCCGTGCCGAAGAGTGTTCCTTTGACAACCGTTTCTCCCTTCGCCGTCTTGACGCAGACGGAGATGAGGTTCTGGAAGTCTTGCGACTCCTTGTGCTTTACCTCGCGCACCTTGATGCTGCGCTCCTTGGCAAGGCTCGGCGCGTTGACGTAGTTGACGTTGAACTCCAGGACGGGGTTCAGCATGCCCTTGATGACGCCCGTCGTGAGCATCTGCGTGTTGACTTCCGTGATGTCGCCGCTGTACTCGACGGCAAGCTCCGTGATCGCGCCGTCAGCCAGCGAGCATACCGTACAGCCAAGGCGCTCGGCGAGGTCGAGATAGGGGCGGATGACGTGCATGACGTCTGCCGACACGGGCGCCATGTTGACCGCTGTCAAGACAGGCTCGCCCGAAAGCGCCGCACGGATTCCCTCCGCCACGTCGAGGGCGACGCCGATCTGCGCCTCGACCGTCGATGCGCCAAGATGCGGCGTGAGGATGATGCCCGGCACGCCGACGAGCGGATTGCCCTCTTCCAAAGGCTCGCTCGTGAAGACGTCGATCGCCGCGCCCGCGACATGCCCAGCCTTCACGGCGTCGGCGAGATCCTGCTCGTTGATGATGCCGCCGCGCGCGCAGTTGACGAGGCGCACGCCCTTCTTCATGCGTGCGATCGCCTTCTTGTCGAGCATGTCCTTCGTATCTGGATTGAGCGGCATGTGCACCGTGATGAAGTCCGACTTCTCGATCACTTCATCGAGCGTGCCGACAACGACGCCCATCGCCTTGGCGCGCTCCTCGTTGATGTACGGATCGTAGCCGATGACGTTCATATCGAAGGAGAGCGCACGCTTGGCGACGCCCGAGCCGATGCGCCCCATGCCGATGACGCCGAGCGTCTTGCCGCGCAGCTCGACGCCGACATACTTCTTGCGGTTCCACTCGCCCTTCTGCATCGTCTCGTTGGCGATGGGGATGTTACGGCTCATCGCGAGCATCATCGCCATCGTATGCTCCGTCGCCGCGATCGTATTGCCGCCCGGCGAATTGATGACGATGATGCCGCGCGCCGTCGCCGCCGCCACGTCGATGTTGTCGACGCCGACGCCGGCGCGGCCGATGATCTTGAGCTTCGCCGCCTTGTCGATGACGTCCTTCGTCACTTTCGACGCCGAGCGCACGATAACAGCCTCGAAATCGCCGATGATGTCCAGAAGCTCCTCATGCGAAAGCTTCGGCTTCTCGACAACCTCAAACTTCGGGGAAAGGATGTCAATCGCCTTCTGAGATACGCCGTCTGCTACGAGAATTTTCATATTCATCGCTCCTCTACGACTAGATGTTCACTCCACGGGTAATATCATACCATTTTTCCAGCAACTTATCCAGTGGACAATCGTATGGCAAACATACTTACGGAGAAAACAAAGATTCACTTGACGAAAACACGAAAAAGGGGGTAGAATTGAGTGTATATTTGTATAGGAGTCACTTTTTCACTTTGTCAGGAGGTCTTTCTGTGGAAGCGAATCGCATTTACAATTTCAATCCCGGCCCTGCCGCTCTGCCGCTTGATGTGCTCAAGGAAGCGCAGGCGGAGTTCCTCAATTTCCGCAACTCGGGCATGTCGATCCTGGAGATTTCGCACCGCGCCAAGGCGTACGACGAGGTGCACAACCAGGCGAAGGCGGACATCCTCTCGCTCATGGGACTCGGCGACGACTACGACGTGCTCTTCGTGCAGGGCGGCGCGAGCCTCGCTTTCGCCATGGTCGCGATGAACTATGCGACGAAGGAGAGGAAGGGCAGCTATGTGCTGTCGGGCAGCTTCGCAACGAAGGCTTACGACGAGGCCGCTCTCCTCGGTGTCGGCGAGATTGCGGCTTCCTCGAAGGACGGCGGCTTCCGCCATGTGCCGACGCAGGAAGAAATCAAACTCGATCCGAATGCAGCATATCTTCATCTGTGTTACAACAACACGATCTACGGCACAGAGTATCACTACATTCCCGAGACGGGCGACGTACCGCTGATCGCTGACATGTCGTCCGACATGCTCTCGCGTCCCCTCGACTTCAAGAAATTCAGCTTCATATACGCGGGCGTGCAGAAAAACCTCGGCCCTGCCGGCACCTGCCTCGTCGTCGCAAAGAAGTCGATGCTCGAAAAGAGCCCCGAGACGCTGCCGACGATGCTGCGCTACTCGACGCACTACAAGAAGAACTCCCTCTACAACACGCCGCCCGCTTTCGGCATCTACATGGTCGGCAAGGTCGCCGCATGGATCAAGGCGCAGGGCGGCCTCGCTGAGATGGCGAAGCGCAACGAGAAGAAGGCGGCGCTGCTCTACGATGCAATCGACAGCTCCGACGGCTTCTACAAGGGACATGCGGACAAGGACAGCCGCTCCTTCATGAACGTCACCTTCCGCCTGCCGAGCGAGGAGCTTGAGAAGAAGTTCGTCGCCGAAGCCGCAGAATACGGACTCGGCGGCGTCAAGGGACACCGCTCCGTCGGCGGCATGAGGGCATCGATCTACAACGCGATGCCCTACGAAGGCGTAGCCGCTCTCGTCGACTTCATGCAGAAATTCCGCAAGGAAAACTGAGATATGTATAGAGAAGCAAGAACCCGCAGCTGATTTTCAACTGCGGGTTCTTGCTTCTCTGTCTTGTTTTTCGTTATCGTATATGATAACATTGAAACAAGGAGGCTGAAGCATGTCTTGGAATATCGACTTTTATCATTGTCCTTCTCCACGGATTCAAAAAGAAAACGATGCGAACTCCGCTAAGGGAATTGGAACGCGCCTTGCAATACAAAGCAGACTATGAGAGGAGGTCTAGAAAATGAAGCCAGGAGTGAGCCTGTCGCATATTCGCGAAAAATTGCTGGAGAATGAGAATTTTGCTTCAGAATATGAGCGACTGCAGCCGCGCTATAAACTGATCGCCCAGATCATAGCCGCCCGCACCGAGCAGAATATGACGCAGAGCGAGTTGGCTCAGCGCATGGGCACGCAGCGTTCGAACATCTGCCGCTTGGAAAGCGGCACATATAATCCATCGTTGGATTTCCTGATTCGTACAGCACATTCGCTTGGAAAAGAACTTCAAATCGAACTTCGATGAATGTTGACT
>NZ_ALNM01000026.1:0-7550 GCF_000292955.1 Selenomonas sp. CM52 | reverse complement strand
GGATGCAGGTGTCGCGGTCGCTCGCGTTTGCCCAGCCCATCGTGTTTTCCTGCATCGTGAATCCGTACTCGGCGGCCTTGCTCTCGATGATCTCGGCAATTTCCTTCTTCGTCATTTTCTTTTCCTCCGTTTCTTGTTTCTTCAGTTTTCCCTTTCGGCATGTGTATATTCCCGTACTATCCGAGAAATAGCAAGGCCATATGTGTGTATACAATCGCTCTAAAACACCAAAATCCCCCGCTCATCATACACCGACGCAGATGCATCGTTGCCACAGCGAATCGCACGATCCAGTGCCATAATCAGCGCAATGACACCGTCGATTCTTTCCGTGGACTTCTCCTTATCCGCCTTGATGTTCCCCGCAGGATCGGTGCGAATGAAGATATTGTCTGCCATCCAGCGCATGACGGGATGCCCGCCGTGCGCTATTTTCTTTTCCAGAGTCAATTTCATCAGTTCCTTCGTCGGCGGACTCATATCCTTGAAGCCCTGACCGAAGGGAACAACGGTGAATCCCATTCCTTCGAGGTTCTGCACCATCTGCACCGCTCCCCAGCGGTCAAAGGCGATCTCGCGGATGTTGTACTTCTCGCCAAGTTTCTCGATGAACGCCTCGATGAATCCGTAGTGAACCACATTCCCTTCGGTGGTCATAAGAAAGCCCTGCTTCTGCCACACATCGTAAGGTACATGGTCGCGGCGCACGCGAAGTTCCAGATTTTCCTCGGGCATCCAGAAATACGGAAGCACAGCAAACGGCTCATCTTCATCCGTCGGAGGAAATACGAGCACAAATGCCGTGACATCGGTTGTCGACGAGAGGTCAAGACCGCCGTAGCAGACGCGCCCCTTCAATTCTTCCGCATCCACAGGTGCGGCGCACGCATCCCATTTGTCCATTGGCATCCAACGCACGGACTGCTTGACCCATTGATTCAACCGCAACTGCCGAAAGCTGTTCTCCTCAGCGGGATTCTGCCGTGCGGAATCACAGGCCGCCTGCACCTTATCGATGCCGACCGTGATGCCGAGCGACGGATTCGACCGCTTCCATACCTCGGGATCTGTCCAGTCCTCATCCTCCTTCGCGCCATAGATGACAGGATAGAAGGTCTGGTCGATTTTTCGTCCCTCTAAGATATCTTTCGCTTTCTGATGCGTCTCGTAACAGATGGACTGTGTATCTGTCCCCGCCGTCGTGATGAGGAAATAGAGCGGCTGCATTCGCGCATCGCCCGAGCCTTTCGTCATAACGTCGAAGAGTTTGCGGTTCGGCTGCGTGTGAAGTTCGTCGAACACAACACCGTGGATGTTAAATCCGTGCTTCGAGTATGCTTCTGCTGAGAGCACTTGATAGAAGCTGTTCGTCGGCAGATACACCATGCGTTTCTGGGATGCGAGGATTTTCACTCGCTTGCCGAGCGCGGGGCACATACGCACCATGTCGGCGGCGACCTCGAAGACGATGCTCGCCTGCTGACGGTCGGCGGCACAGCCGTAGACTTCGGCACGCTCTTCCCCATCGCCGCAGCAAAGAAGCAGTGCAACGGCGGCGGCAAGTTCACTGTTGTGTGTTGGAATGAAGGATTCCCCTACCAGATAACAATGGCTTATACTGTCCACTTGAATGCACTGCATGGGGACTCTCGCTGAAAGCGGCTCAATATCTGCCAGATAATGAAAACAGGAGCGAGCGATGGGTAGGGTTCTTTCCTCGATCTGCAGCCTCTTTGCCGCAGGGATGCGGATGATAGAGCGGCGGGCTTCTTTCTCGTTATCCCGATATCTTTCTCTGTGTTTCATCGTCCGACGGTAGATTTCACCCGTCGCCCAAAGCAAGGATTGCGGCTCTCCGATGATGTGCTCCACATTCCACAGATGCCGCTCTCCTGCCACGATGGAAGAGCCGTCGCGAAAGGTCAGTCTATACGCTTGTTCCGTATCATCCACATTGCTTTTGGCAACGACACAGCAAGTCTGCCCGTTTTCATCAAAAACGGTATCTCCGACGCGAATATCGCCCATTGTGGTAAATCCGCTTGGTGTGGGGATTTTCGTATCAAGAGCAAGCTGTTTTCCCTGTTTCTTGGGAATCTCAACGTATGCCATGTTGAACTGGCGATAGCCGTTCGGCTTCAGAATTCCGAAAATGTCTCGGATAATGCGCTCCTGCCAGTCGATCAGCTCGAAGGGCTTTCCTGCCCACGTCCCCTTCGTATGGCACAGACACTCGATGAATCCCACGGCGTAGTCCGCAGCAGCTTTGTCATAGTGTGCGTCCTCTGCCATAAACTTCGTTGGCTTATAGTCCGTCAGTTTTCGCAAGCAATCACCCCCAACGCAAAAGGAGATGCCCGAAAGCATCTCCTCAAACTGTATTTCCGTCTCAGCTTTTCGTCTTGCGCCCCCACTCCCATGTGTATCCGTAGGCTTCTTCGAGAATCTTCCTGTCAAAGCCGAACCTGCAGTAGGCGCGGTAGAGAATGTCGAAGTACTCCATGGAGGGAACGCCGAGTTTTCTTTTCTCGTGCATGATGTACGCCATGCCGCGCGTCGTGCCGCAGGGCTTTCCGTCGGCATCGGTTTTCACGACTTGAATCGTGCGCTTGTAGTAGAAGTTCGGAAATCCCTCGTAGCGGTCAAGCCGCTCCTCGTCCGTCTCCGTGATGCGCCAGAGCAGGATCGGCACGCTCTGCCCTTTCTCGCGCTCGATGGTCGCATAGGCCCCCGTCTTGCTTCCCTTGAACATCAGCCGCCAGTTCTCCAAACGCCCCATTCCCAAAAGCTCTGCTTCCGGGCAGCGCCGCTGCATCTGCTCCAAGTCCATGTTGGAGCCGTAGGCGATGTACATCTTCGTTTTCATCTTCCTCATCCTTTCCGCTTCCGAAGGAACATCCCTTCTACTGCCCGAAGCCCGCCTGTTGGCGGGCGGGGCTTGGCTTTCGGCTCTTATGCCGAAGGGGTGCTCCTGCCGAAGCGGAAAGCGGCGTCGCCTGCAAGGTTCTTCGTGAGGATTTCCCTTGCCGTGGCAAATTCCCAGCCGATGAAGCCGAGGCGCATCAGCCAAGTCCGCATCGCGAATTTGGGGTTTTCCCTCTGCGGTTCTTTGGGGCTTGCGGTCTTGAGGTTTTTCGCCGCTTCGGAGAGGGCGAGGCAAAGCTGGATGTAGCTCTTGAGTTCGCCTGCGTGGAGGCCGCCCCTGCGCTCTGCCGTGGGGTTCGCGAATTGGAAGAGGCGAAATTCGATGGTGCCTTTGGTGAAGGTCGCGTGGAGGTTCAGGCAATGGTAGCGCGAACCGTTGTAGTGATGTTCTCTGCCCTCTCTTGCGCTGTTTCCTTCGTACCAGATGTCCGCGAGCTTTTCCATCGTCTGCGGCTTTTCCTTGTTGAGGCGGTCGAGGAAGGTGCGGTTCACCGTGCGGCAGTAGCGTCCGAGGCGGCTCCGGTCGATGCGCATGGCGGCAATCAGGAGGCTTTCGTGGCTTGCCATCAGGTTGGCAAGGTTTCTAAGCGTCTGCGCCGTGTGGCTGCCCTTGCCGATGTGGATGTGCACGCCGCACATATGGGCGGGGTTGCTCTTCGCTCCCGCGTGGCGCAGTCTCCGCAGAAGTTCCTGCAGGCGCTCGATGTCTTCGTAGTGCAGGATGGGCGTGACCAGTTCGGTCTGCTCTGCGCTGCTTCCGGCTTCGATGCTGACGTCGCGCTGGAATTTCCACTCGCGCCCCTGGTCGTCCCATGCGCTCCATGTGCAGTAACCGTTGCGGTGCGCCGTGTCCTTGAAGTCTCCCGTGCCGAAGAAGTCCGCCGCGATTCCCGCTGCGTCCCTGCGGCTGATGCCGTACATCTCGACTTCCACGCCGATGGTCTGCTTCTTCATGTTCTCGATCTGCCTTGCCGTCGCTGCCTTCATTTTTGAAATCCCCTTTCTTTGCTTGCCCTGTTTTCTTTTTTTCATGTACATATATGCCTCTGAAAGACACATATAGCAAGCGAATATTTGTGTATACTTGGGGATTTTTCAGTGTATCTTCCGTAACCAGAAGCAGCCCCGCAGGGCTGTTTCTCTGCTCTCTAGCTTTAGATGTGCGCCATGCACCAGGCCATCGCGTGTCCGCCGTCCTCGAAAAGCTCTGTAGCGGCTTCGACAAGGTTCAGGCGGCATTCGATGTCCGCGAATCCCGTTTCCGCAGGCGTTTCGACCATCTCGTAGATTGCTGCGTGGAAGCCCCGGCACTCTCTTCCGACCGCCAGGATTTGCTCGCCGTAGCGCAGGATCGCGCCGCTCGTCCCGTACCGCATTTCTTCGAGCTTTTCCATCGTGCTTTCCTTCGGCCATCTTGCTTCTGCGTTTTTCATTTTCGTTTCCTCGCTTTCTTTGTTACATTGGTTTCTTCGTTCATGTGTATATATGCCTCAAAGCGAGGATGATAGCAAGCGAATGCGCGTGTATACTTGGGGCTTTTTATGGCTCCCTTTTTCATTGATATTCACAGCTTGCCGCTCTGCACGATGCGGAAAGAGTCGATGCCCGGAAGCAAATTCAGCGAGGAGTCTGTTTGCCAATGCACGAGAATCTGCCCCGCGTCGTCTACGCCTTGCACTTCGCCAAGTGTGTGGGGAGGCGGGGCTTGCATGTCCTCCATCGAGATAAGCTCCACCATCATCCCTTTCGGATATTTTTGCCGAAGCGCGACGATCTGCTCCCTACTCGGAACCTTCACAGTTTGCCTCCTCCTTCCGATGACCGCATTTGAAGGCGCTGCTTCCCGTGAGGTTCTGCAGCAAAATCCTGCGGCTCGTCTTGTAATCATCGCCGATCATGCCAAGGCGCAGGAGGAAGCAGCGGAAGGCGTACTTCTCGTTCTCCACGGCCTTCTCTTTTGCCACAGCACGTTTCTGCTTCTGCGCCATTTCGCAGAGCTTGCTGATGAAATCCGTATAGGCGCGTACCGTATCTTCGGCAATCTTCCCATGAAACCATGCGAACTTAATCGTCTCTTCGGTCAGCGTGTACGTCGCTTCCTCGATGTTGAACGCTTTTTGAATCAGCTTCCCTTTGCTGGCAAGGAGCGCGTCCAGATTCTTCAGAGCCGTTTTCGTGAAGAATCTGCGCGGAAGGCTGATAGTGAGCTTGTCCTCGTCGGAATCCGCTTCTGCCGTCGGCATCTCGGTTTCCTCTTCTGCAACGAATCCCGCTTCCCGAAGCGCCGTGCGCATACGCTCGACTTCCCCTTCATCGGCTTCATCGTCGAAGCAAATGCTTCCGTCTCGCGTGATCTCAAATGCTCCCACCCGGTAGGAAAATGTCGGCGCTCCGCAGTAGATGGGCTGCACGCCGAGCGTCCTGCCGACGATCTCGACCATCTTCTTCCTCTGCTCCTTCGTGATGCTGTAATGAATCTTCATGGTGCAATCCTCCCTTGAAATGGTTTCACTACATACATCACTCCAAAGCAGAAATATAGCAAGCTATTTATGCTTCCTGCGCCGCAAAATGTGCGATGCCGGAAAGCACATAGAACACGCACGGCAGAGCAACGCCGTTGCCCCACATCTTGTACTCGGCGGCATCCGAATGGGGATTCTTGAGCCATTTGCGGATCTGGTTATCGGTCTTGGGCTTCTTCGCTTTCCCCATGGCTTTTCGATGCGTTTCAAAAACCTCGCGCCAAAATGCCATCTCTTCCTCGGTCGGTTCATCCGTCCCAAGTCCCGCGCACCAGCCGTCGGGGAAGCCCTGCAGGCGACCGCACTCTTTGGGCGTCAATCTGCGGACGGCATACACGGGCTGATTGACGACGGCAGGGTCTTTGGAATCCCTCGCCATAAGCGTCGGAGATTTTTCGCACTCCACCTGCGTATGGCATCCCGTCGTCATGGCGTAGACGGCATGGCGGTCAATGGTATTGAGCGTGAAGCTCACGTCTTCTGCAATGCCGCTTCCCTGCGGACCGTTCTTCTCCTGCCGACCAAGCATAGAGCCTTGGATGGAAACCACTGCAACGCCGCCTTGACAGCACGCAGGGTTCCCGCCGCTCCGGTCAATCGTCCGCGTCGTCTCGGTTTCATATATCCCAGAGTGCGGATTGTCCGAGCACATGGCATTGGACTGGAACGACGAGATGCAGAAGAGTCGCGCGTCCTTCATGACGAGCGGTTGGTTGTTACCGCCCGTGCCGTAGTGGCGAACGACGGTCGGGCAGATTTCGAGCGGTCCTTCGTACCGTGCATCCGCTCCATGCGACTCAAACAGGGCGGCGGGAACTCTTCCTGCGCGAAGCGTCGGAGATTTCTCCTCCGCATAGCCGATGCTGTAACTCTTCGCCGAATGCTCGGTGGAAAAGCCCGCGCTCAGCCGTTCGCCTGCCGCTCCAAGGCGAGACGCAAGTTCTCCGGCAGTTCCTTGCCACGAAGCGAAGCACGGCGCAAGATACCCGAGCACGCTTTCGGCGTCAAATAGTATTTGTCCGGCGCACGCGCCTCCAAGATCTGCGACAAGGTAGATTCTGCGCCTGCGCTGTGGAACTCCCCAGCCCTGCGCGTCCAAAACGCGGTACGCAAGACTCCATCCGTCTCCCAGAAGAAGGTCAGCGTAAGGCCATGCGCCTTTTTCAGGCAGAGGCACCTCGGGAGCCTGCGGCTCCTTGATGCGGACGATTTCCGTGAGGACGGACTGGAAGTCGCGCCCCGCTGAGCTTGAGAACGCGCCCGTGACGTTTTCCCAGACGATGAATCTCGGGGATTTGCCATTCGCTGCACACCTCATTTCCTTGATGATGCGGACGGCTTCGAAGAAAAGGCAGGACTGCCTGCCTTCCAGCCCCGCCCGCTTTCCCGCAATCGACAAGTCTGTGCAGGGAGAGCCGAACGTGATGATGTCGACAGGCTCGATTTCGCCGCCGTCGATGGCATGGATGTCGCCAAGGTGACGAACAGACGGAAGCCGCTTCGTCGTCACACGGACGGGAAACGGCTCGATCTCCGACGCCCACTTCGGCTGAATCCCGGCAAGCACTCCGCCAAGTTCAAAGCCCCCTGAGCCAGAAAACAAACTGCCGAGTGTCAGTTTCCTCTTCATGCCTTCTGCTCTGCCGCCGTCATGCGGTCGAGCATGTTGCCCGCAAGCCAGAGCGCCGCCTGCACCACACCCGGCAGGAACACGCAGTCGCGGAAGCGGCACCAGCCCGTTTCCTTCTCGGCGCTTTCCTTCAAGGCGGCGACGTAGGCGACCGCGATTTCCTTCGCGGCGGGAAGCCCCTTCTCCTTGAGCCAGAGCACTGCCGCCTCTTTCGCTTCCTTTCGCACGAAGTCCACGGCATGAACCTTCATCTCGCTTTGCAGCATTTTCCAATCCACCATCTAAAACACCTCCTGTTTGTAGTCCGTTACGCCGCGAGCAATCGCCCGTGCAAATTCATCCTGCTTCTCGCGCAGAAGCTGTGCATCCTGCTCGTTGTCGATAAAGGCAAGCTCCACCAAGACCGCTGTCGCACCCGTGTTGTTCAGGACGTACAGTCCGTTGACGCCGGGCTTCGCGCCCTTGCTGCC